>DASVEC010000503.1:0-6291 GCA_036380755.1 Iamia sp.
GGTGCGGTCGAGCTCGGCCCGGATGACGTCGAGCAGCCGCTGGTGCTCGGGCGGGACGAGACCGGCGACGTAGCGCTCGGCGATGGCCAGATCGGTCTTGACCAGCACCATCTCGACGTTGGACAGCACGTCGGCGAAGAAGGGCCACGAGCCGGCCATCTCGACCAGGTCGTCGCCGTGGCCGGCGGCGCGGGCGGCGGCGAGCCCCGTCCCGACCCCGAACCAGCCGGGGACGTTCTGGCGGGTCTGGGTCCAGCCGAACACCCAGGGGATGGCCCGCAGGTCGGTCAGGTCGGAGCCGGCCGCGTCCCCACCGCTCCGCCGGGCCGGGCGGGACCCGATGTTGAGCGACCCCAGCTCGTCGACCGGTGTCGACGCCAGGAAGTAGGCCACCAGCGACGGGTCGTCGACCAGCTCGCGGTAGGCGGCGTTGGCCGCCTCGGACACCAGGTCCATCACCCCGTCCCACCGGGTCAGCTGCCCGGGGTCGACCCGGGACTCGGTGTGGAACAGCGTGGCCCGCAGCACCGCCCCGAGGGTGAGCCGCAGGTTGCGGTCGGCGATGGGGGCGGTGGCGTACTTGTCCGAGATCACCTCGCCCTGCTCGGTGATCTTGATGGCGCCCCGGAGCACCCCGTAGGGCTCGGCCAGGATCGCTTCGGCGGTGGGTCCGCCGCCGCGACCGACCGTCCCGCCCCGGCCGTGGAACAACGTCAGCTCCACGTCGTGGCGGGCGGCCACGTCGCGCAGGTCGCGCATGGCCCGGTGGATCAGCCAGCGGGAGGTCGCCGGGCCGCCGTCCTTGTTGGAGTCGGAGTAGCCCAGCATCACCTCCTGCTGGTCGCCACGGGACCAGACCAAGCGGCGATAGGGATCGCAGGACAGCAGGCGGTCGAGCACCTCGCCGGCCCGCTCGAGCGCGTCGGTCGTCTCGAACAGCGGCACGATGCCGATGTGGGCCTGCTCCGACGGCAGGTCGACCAGGCCGGCGTCGGCGGCCAGCACGGCGGCGGCGAGGACGTCGTCGGCGTCGGTGACCATCGAGACGATGTAGCTCTCGATCGCCTGGGGGCCGTCCCGCTCGAGGGCCTCGGCGATGACGGCGAACACCTGCCGCGGCCGAGCGAGATGTGGCTCCAGGAAGATCTCGGGCGGAGCGAGCGGCCGACCGTCGCGGAGGAGGCCGGCCAGCCGCTCCATCCTCCCGGCCCGGTCGAGCTCGCGGTACAGCGGCAGGGTGGGCCAGCCCCGATCGAGGAGGTGGCTGATCACCTCGTGGTGCACCCGGGCGTCCTCGCGGACGTCCATCGTCGCCATGGTGAAGCCGAACGCCACGAGGGTGCGGATCGCCCGGTCGAGCGGGCCCCGGGCCACGGCCTCGCCCCGGTGGGCGAGGAGCGAGCGCCGCAGCACGAGCAGGTCGTCGACCAGGTCGCGCGAGCGCCGGTAGCCGGGAGGGACGCGGCCCTCGCTCGTCGCCTCGACGCGGGCCCGCATCCCCGAGAGGGCCAGGCGGTACGGCTCCTGGGCGTTCATCTCGCCGAAGCGACGGTGGACCTCCGGCACGTCCTCGGCGTCCCGGGCCAGCAGCTCGGCCAGCTCGTCGGTCACGCCGGTGACGCGGGACGAGACCGACAGCTCGGCCAGGAGCACGTCGATGGCCTCGGTCGCCAGGACCAGGCCGCGGGCCCGCTGGCGCAGCAGGACCTCGCGGGTGATCTCCGGCGTGACGTTGGGGTTGCCGTCACGATCGCCGCCCACCCACGTGCCGAAGCGCAGCGGGCGCTGGGTCGGCCGGTCGTCGGCCCCGCCGATGGCGACCCGCTCGGCGAACGCCTCGAGCACCGACGAGACCACGGGGACCAGCTGTTCGAGCAGGTCGAGCACGGCGCTGGCCTCGTCGACGGGCGTGGGCCGGCGGAGGCGGAGCTCGTCGGTCTGCCACAGCAGCTCGATGACCTCGCCGACGTGGCGGTCGATGCGGCGCCGGTCGTCGTCGGTGGCCCGGGGGTCGGCCCGCGCCGCCAGCAGGTCGGCGATCTGGCGCCGCTTGTAGGTGACCGACCGCCGCGACGCCTCGGTGGGGTGGGCGGTGAAGACGGGGCGCACGTCGAGGGCGTCGAGGGCCGCGGCCCGTTCCTCGGCCGTCGGCGCCGACGTGATCGGCGGGGGGACGAACGGCAGCCCCGGCGGGCCGGACGGGACCGGGGCGCCCTCGCGGTGGACCTGCTCGGCCAGGTTGGCGAGGTGGAAGTACGACGAGAAGGCCCGGGCCAGGCGGATGGCGGTGGGCAGGTCGACGGCCGCCAGCCGGTCGCGGAGGTCGTCGTCGGGTGCCTCGCCGGCGCGCACGGCCTTGGCTGCGGCCCGGACCTCCTCGACCAGGGCCAGGAAGGCCTCGCCCTCTTGCCGCGCCAGGGTGGCCCCGAGCTGGGCCCCCAGGCGGCGGATGTCGTCGCGCAGCGCCGGAGGCCCGTCGTCAGCCATGGCTCGCCGCATCGCCCGATGGTCCCACAGCCCTCCACCTTCCCCGACCGCGATGACGCCGGGCTGACGGTCCCGCAGTGAACGCCGCTCCGCCAGCGAGCGCCTTCAGTTCGAGGAACGGAGTGAGCGTCAGCGAACGAGTGACGAGAGGGTGATCGAGACGAGGCGGACCTCGCCGGGGCAGGTGGGGTCGCGGCCGAAGTCGGGGCCGGGGCGGGAGAAGGTGAAGCGGATCACCCGGCCGCCGCCGTCGTCGAGCGCGGGGGTGGCGATGGGGCCGTAGGCGTCGATGTCGCCGCACTCGAGGTCGCCCCAGTCGTAGATCGGCGTCGGCTCGCTCCAGGGGCCCCACGGTTCGGGCGCGGTCTGGACGGCGACCACGTCGCTCCCGGCGGCGACGACGGTGACGAACCGGTCGAGGTAGCCGTTGTAGGCGACGGCCGGTGGGCGGACGGCCAGCCCGGGGATGGCGGCGGCGTCGGCGATGGACGGCGACCACCCGCCGGTGGCGGTGCGGAAGGTCCACGCCGACCGGTCCTCGACCTCGGCCACCGGCACCCGACCCAGCCGCACGGCGCCGCTCGCCGGCGTGTCGGAGTAGACGTAGACGACGCCGTCGACGACGAACGGCCGCCCCGACCAGCCGTCGTCGGCGGGACCGAAGAGGCAGCTCTGGTCGCAGCTCATGGCGGTCGACGCCCGATCGGCGACCGTCTGCCCGGGCGCCACCCGCACGACCCCCTGGCCGCGGTACTCGTAGCAATAGGCGCAGCCGGGGTCGGGGCCCGACCCGTCGGCGTCGCGGTCCTGGACGCCCTTGACGAAGAAGACCAGGGCGCTCCCGTCGGCGAGCGGGAAGCCGCCGTTCTCCCACAGCACCACCCGGCGTCCGACCGGGGACTGGGCGTAGTTGAAGAAGGTCTCGTCGTCGGTGAGGGGGATGAACTGGCCGGCGCACGCGCCGTCGGGACCGACAGTGCCGAGCGGGCTGGTGTAGCCCCGGTGCCCGGCGAGGGGATGGGGCAGGCCCAGCCCGGCGCTGTTGGACCGGCTGGCGCCCTGGGCGAAGCAGGGCCCGTCCCGGCCGCTGCGGGCCCGGTCGATGTAGGTGTCGGAGAACAGCCACAGCAGCCGGCCGCCGAGCGGGACCGAGGAGCCACCGTCGCGGAAGCTCACCTCCGGCGGGTGGTCGACCCGATCGTCGTCGTCCGCCGCCGCCACCTCGAGGGATCGGCCGGGGACATCGGCCGAGCAGCCCCGCGGGCGGGCCCGGGTCTGGGGGCCGGTACTGGGTCCGTTGGTCCGCGGGACGCCGTGGGCGAAGCAGAGCTTGTCGATCCGCAGGGTGGCGAGGCCGGTGCAGGTCGCGCCGGTGCACGAGGCCGCGGGCTGGGCGTCGTAGGCGATCCACGACGCGCCCTCGCCGTCGGTGAACACCTGGAGGCCGCCGACGGCCGCCACGGTGTCCATGCCCGTCAGCCAGGAGCCGAACCGGGTCCGGTCGGCACACGAGGTGACGCCCGGGCCGGCGGTGACGCACGGCGACCACCCGACGCCGTCGTCCTCGTCCCCGGTGCGGACGAACAGGTAGGCCGCGCCGTCGGCGTCGCGCGCCACCGCGGGCCGCTCGAGGACGCCCTCGCGGAGGACCCCGTCGGCCACACCGAGCAGGAGCGCGGGCTCGGCGCCGGCGGCGACCGCGGTGCCGTCGGCGGTCAGGGCCAGCGCGTAGACGCCCGGGACGGGCTGCTCGGCCCGGTAGACGACCTGGTCCGAGCCCGGCACCGGGCTGGCGGCGCGGGCGCCGCCCGGCGGGCAGATCAGCGGCTGATCGGCGCCGACGAAGGGTCCGTCGGGGGCCGCCGCGGTCGCCACGCCGATGCACGACGCCGTCCCGTCGGCGGTGGGACCGGTGAGGTACATGACGTAGCGGGACCCGGCCGGGTTGGAGGGGACGTGGCGGACCGACGGCGTGGTGAAGCGCCGGCCCGAGGACGGATCGGCCCAGGCCCCCGGGTCGTCGAGGACGTCGCCGACCATCGTCCAGGTCGCCAGGTCCGGTGACCGGTAGGCCCCGACGTGGAAGGGCACGCCCATGTCGAAGCCATCGACGTAGGCGTAGTACGAGCCGTCGGCGGCCCGCACCACCGACGGATTGCGGCCCACCCCGTCGGCCAGGGGGTTGGCGTAGGTCTCGGCCTCGGGGGCATCCGGGGCCGGGTCGGCCCGGGGGGTCGCGGCCGGGTCGGGGTCGGCGACGACGACCAGGCCCACGGCCGCGCCGATGGCGACGAGGGCGAGCAGGACGCCGAGCCCGCGGCGACGCTGACGACCCGCCATCGCCGGACGGTACCAGGGGCCCCTCAGGGAAGCAGCGCATCGAGGTCGATCGCCGCGCCCATGGCCGCGTGGCCAGTGGCGTTGGGGTGCGAGAGACCGAACACGCTGTACCGGCACAGGATCCGGCCGCGCTCGTCGGGGTCGCGCAGGACGGCGTCGAAGTCGACCATGGCGTCGAACGGCAGGGGCTCGACACCGTCGCCCCGGAGGTGCCGGTTGACCTCCAGCCGGGTCGCCTCCCGCCGCATGTCGGGCGGCTCGGTGTCGGTGCACACCCCGGCCGTCCGGGTCCCGGCGAACGGCGGGACAGTGGTGCCGACGACCCGCAGGCCGGCGGCGTGGCCGCGATCGACCAGCTCGGCCAGGGCGGCGACGATCTGCTCGGCGGTGCGGCCCAGGAGGTCGTTGGTGCCGAGGGCGACGATCACCGTCGTCACGCCGGACCGGGCCAGCACGTCCTGGTCGAAGCGGGCCAGCCCGCTGGTGGGGTTGGTCCGGGGCAGGAGGGTCGCCCCCATGAACGAGGCGTTGGCCACGCCCACCCCGAGCCGGCCCGCCGCCACCAGCCGGGCGTGGAGCACGTCGGACCAGCGCTGCTCGGTGTCGGGGGCGACGGCGATGCCGCCGTCCGACTTGGAGTCGCCGAACACGACCACGGCACCGTCGGGGTTCACGGCCCGGACCTCGACGGCGGCGACGTAGGCCAGCCCCGTCCGCGTCTCGGTGAACCCCTTGCCGGTGACGTCGTCGACCAGGTCGCCATCGCCCCGCCACGAAGTCTGCCCGCTGAACCGGGCCCCGTTGGGACGGCCCGTGGGGGCGGTGATCGACAGGTTCACGGCCAGGTCGTGGTCGGCCGGGACGGGGACGACCGCGGCGTCGCTCTCGACCTCCTCGCCCGGGGCGACGGTCACGCCGGGCTCGCCGTCGAAGGTGAGGGCCCGCAGCGACCCGGCCTGCAGCTCGGCGGACGACCCCGCCGCCTCGGTCGCCACGCCGACGCTGGCGGCACCGACCACCAGCGGGGCCGTGCCGGCCCGGTTGCTGAGCGTCACCCGGACGGCCTCGCCCCCGATGGAGCTGTGGACCACCTGGCGCAGGGTGGAGCCCTCGAGCCCGTCCTCCCACACCTCGTCGGCGTCCCACTGGGCCGACGAGATGATGGGCGACGCCGCCGTGACCACCCACTCTTCGACGACGCCCGTCGCCGGCTGCGTCGAGCGCTCGGCGAACGGGGCCGTGCGCTCGTCGGGCCGGGGAGGTGTGCCGCAGGCGGCCGCGGACGCGGCGAGCAGCGCGAGCGCGACGCGAAGTCTCCAAGCAGTGGTGCAGCGTGCTGGCATCGAGGTCCCCCGACCGTTCCGGGCAACCTATCGGTCCTGCCCCCCCTCTCGGGAGTCGCCAGCGGAGAAAATCCTGGGTCAGAGGGGGACGGTGACCGTCACCTCGACCTGGTGCACGGGG
>DASVEC010000504.1:0-5355 GCA_036380755.1 Iamia sp.
TTCGTCCCCGAGGCGGCGGCGTCGTGAGCGAGCAGACCAACGAAGACGGGTCCGTGCGGTTCATGCCGCAGCTGATCGGGCTCGACTACACGATCCGCACCAACCCGGTGGCCGAGGCCTTCGGCCTGGCGCTGGCCGACGGGCACATCACCGGGCACCGGTGCCCGAGCTGCTCACGGGTCTTCGCCCCACCCAAGGGCTACTGCCCGATCTGCGTGGTGGCCACCGGTCCCGACGACCTCGTCGAGGTGGAGGACCGGGGCATCGTCACCTCGTGGACCGTGCTCACGCCGATCCAGTACGCCGGGCAGCAGGAGCGGGCCGACTACGCCCTGGCCTCGATCCTCCTCGACGGCGCCGACGGCACCATCGGCCAGCAGCGCCTGGTCGACGTCCCGCTCGACGGGATCCGCATGGGCCTGCGCATCGAGGCGGTCTGGAACCCGCCCGACGAGCGGGTCCCCGACGACCGCGGCTACGCCCTCGGCACCGCCGTCTCCGGCTGGCGCCCCACCGGCGAGCCCGATGCCCCGCCCTCCGCCTACCAGGACCACACGCTGTGACCCGCCCCGTCGCCATCGTCAGCTTCGCTGCCTCCGAGCCCCAAGCCGAGGTGGCCGAGAGCGAGACCCAGATGCTGTTCCCGGTGATCTCCGAGGCCATCGAGCGCTCGGGCATCCCCCGGGCCGACATCGGGTTCACCTGCTCGGGCAGCGCCGACTACCTGGCCGGCACGCCCTTCGCCTTCGTGGGCAACCTCGAGGCGGTCGGGGCCTGGCCGCCCATCTCGGAGTCGCACGTCGACATGGACGGGGCCTGGGCCCTGTACGAGGCGTGGGTCCGGCTCCAGCACGGCGACGTCGACGTCGCCCTCGCCTTCTCGTCGGGCATCTCGTCCCGCAGCGACCTGCGCGAGGTCCTCTGCCTCCAGAACGACCCCTACTACCTGATGCCGCTGTGGGCCGACCACGACTCGCTGGCCGGGCTGCAGGCGCAGGCCGTGCACGAGGCCGGGCTGGTGCCCGACGCCTCCGTCCGCCCCGCCCCGGCATCGGACGGCGCCGCCGCGGTGGTGATGGTGGCCGGCGACCGGGCGCGGGAGGTGTGCGAACGACCGGCCTGGATCCGGGGCATCGAGCACCGCACCGACCCGCACTACGTCGGTCTGCGGGACCTGACCGATGCACCGTCGGCCCGTCTCGCGGCCGAGGCCGCCGGCGTGGGTGACGCCCCGGTCGAGATGGCGGCGCTCTCGGCCTCGCACCCCCACGAGGAGGTCCTGCTGCGACGGGCCTTCGGCCTGGGCGACGAGGTCGAGGTCCGCACCGGTGGCGACCCGCTCATGGTCGCCGGGCTGGGCCACATCGGCGCCGCCTTCCGGGCGATCAACGAGGGAGGTCGGCGTCGCACGGTCGGCCACGCCACCTCGGGCCCGTGTCTGCAGCAGAACCTGGTGTGCGTCCTCGAGGGAGACGCCTGATGGCCGAGCGCTGCGCCGTGGTGGGGATCGGACAGACCCACCACCGGAAGGTCCGGGACGACGTGTCCCTCGCCGGGCTCCTGCGGGAGGCCGGCCAGCGGGCCCTCGACGACGCCGAGATGACCTGGCGTGACATCGACGCCGTCGTCATCGGCACCGCCCCGGACTCGTTCGAGGGCGTGATGATGCCGGAGATCTACCTGGCCGACGCCCTGGGTGCGGCGGGCAAGCCGATCATGCGGGTCCACACCGCCGGCAGCGTCGGCGGGTCGACGGCCATCGTCGCCACCCACCTCGTCCAGTCGGGCGTGCGTCGTCGGGTGCTCACCATCGCCTTCGAGAAGCAGTCCGAGGGCGACACCACGTGGGGCCTGTCCGGCGGGCGCTCCGGCGGAGTCGGGGCCGGCGGCTACTTCGCCCCCCACATCCGGGCCTACATCGAGCGCTCGCAGGCACCCGAGCACGCCGGCTGGATGGTCGCGGTCAAGGACCGGCTCAACGCGCTGAAGAACCCCTACGCCCACCTCCAGGTGCCCGACATCACCTTGGAGAAGGTGCGCGACTCCCCCATGGTGTGGGAGCCGGTGCGCCGGCTCGAGTCGTGCCCGGCGTCCGACGGCGCCTGCGCCCTGGTGCTCACCGACGAGGCGGGGGGCGACGCGGCGTCGAAGCCGCCGGCGTGGGTCCACGGCACCGCCATCCGCAGCGAGCTCGGCCAGTTCCCCGGGCGCGACCCGGTGAACCCCAGGGGCGGGCAGGACTGCGCCGCCGACGTCTACGCCCAGGCCGGCATCACCGATCCCCGGCGTGACGTCGACGTGGTCGAGATGTACGTGCCCTTCAGCTGGTACGAGCCGATGTGGCTGGAGAACCTCGGCTTCTGCGAGACCGGCGAGGGCTGGCGGCTCACCGAGGACGGCGTCACCGAGATGACCGGCGACCTGCCCGTCAACTGCTCGGGCGGCGTGCTGTCGTCGAACCCGATCGGCGCCTCGGGGATGCTGCGCTTCGCCGAGGCCGCCATGCAGGTCCGGGGTCAGGCCGGCGAGCACCAGGTCGACGGGGCGCGGACGGCCGTGGGCCATGCCTACGGTGGCGCGGCCCAGTTCTTCGCCATGTGGGTCGTCAGGAGCACCAAGCCGTGAGACGAGCGCAGCGAGACGAGCCATCAGCATGAGCGAGCGTCCGGCCCAGCTGCCACCCACGCCTCCGGAGGAGCACCTGCTCGTCGAGCGCGACGGGCCGGTCCTGATCCTGACCATGAACCGGCCCGAGCGGCGCAACGCCCTGTCGCCCTCGATGATGGACGGCCTGGCCTCGGCTTGGGACGAGGTCAACGCCAACCCCGACATCCGGGTGGCGATCCTCACCGGGGCCGGCGGCTCGTTCTGCGCCGGCGCCGACCTCGACGCCATGACCAAGCAGGCGCCCGGCGACGTGTTCGAGGAGGGCGGCGAGGCCAGCGCCACGATCGCCGCCGGTGTCATCAAGCCCCTGCTCAAGGGGTTCCTGCTCGACAAGCCGCTGATCGCCGCGGTCGAGGGCCCGGCCGTCGCCGGCGGCACCGAGATCCTCCAGGGCACCGACATCCGCATCGCCGGCGAGAGCGCCCGCTTCGGTGTCTCCGAGGTGCGCTGGGGCCTGTACCCGCTGGGCGGCTCGGTGGTGCGGCTGCGCCGCCAGATCCCCTACGCCGTGGCCGCCGACATCCTCCTCACCGGCCGCCACGTGCGGGCGCCCGAGGCGCGCGACCTCGGTCTCATCAGCGAGGTCGTCCCCGACGGCCAGGCGCTGGAGCGAGCGCGGGAGGTCGCGGCCCAGGTCGCGGCCAACGGACCCGTCGCCGTCCAGGCCGTGCTGCGCGCCCTGCGGGCGACCGAGTGCCTGCCCGAGGCCGAGGCCATGCCGATCGACTCGGCCATCGGCATGGAGGTCTTCAAGAGCGACGACGCCAAGATCGGCCCGCTGGCGTTCATGGAGAAGCGGACCCCCGAGTTCACAGGGAAGTAGTGCCATGCAGATCGACCTGCTCGACTTCGACCGGTTCACCGAGGGCATCCCCCACGACTGGTTCACCTGGCTGCGCCAGAACGACCCGGTGCACTTCCACTCCGAACCGGACGGGCCCGGGTTCTGGGTCATCACCAAGCTCGACGACGTGACCATCTGCAACCGCGACGCCGGCACCTTCTCGTCGGCCGCGGCGCGGGGTGGGGTGGTCGGGCTGACCGAGCGACCGGCCACCGATGGCGACGCCCCGCCCAGCGAGGCCGGCAACCTCATGCTGTTCATGGACCCGCCGGACCACACCCGCTACCGGCGGCTGGTGAACCGGGGCTTCACGCCCCGGATGATCGGCCAGATGGAGGTCCACATCCGCGACCTCACCACCACGATCCTCGACCGGGTACTTGCTTCCTCTGGCGAAGGGACCGACTCCGACTTCGTCGTCGACATCGCCGCCGAGCTGCCGCTGGAGGTCATCGCCGAGCTGATCGGCGTGCCCACCGACGACCGCCACAAGATCTTCGACTGGAGCAACCGGATGATCGGGGCCGACGACCCCGAGTACGCGGTGTCGCAGGAGAAGCTCTTCGAAGCCCAGGTCGAGATGTTCATGTACGCCCAGGGCCTGGCCGAGAAGCACCGGCAGAAGCCCGAGGACGACATCATCAACGCCCTCCTCAGCGCCGAGGTCGACGGCGAGTCGCTCTCGGACATGGACTTCAACCTGTTCTTCCTGCTCCTCTCGGTGGCCGGCAACGAGACGACGCGCAACGCCATCTCCCACGGCATGAACGCCTTCCTGGAGAACCCCGACCAGTGGGCGCTGCTGGCCTCGGACCCCGACCGGTACATCAAGGGTGCGGTCGAGGAGATCCTCCGGTGGGCGACCCCGGTCCTCTACTTCCGCCGCAACGCGACCCAGGACTTCGAGCTCCGGGATCACACCATCAAGGCCGGCGACAAGATCAGCCTCTGGTACATCTCGGCCAACCGCGACGAGGAGCACTTCGAGGATCCGTTCCGGTTCGACATCACCCGGGACCCCAACCACCACATCGCCTTCGGTGGCGGCGGCCCCCACTTCTGCCTGGGCGCCCAGCTGGCCCGGATGGAGATCCAGGTGCTGTTCGAGGAGCTGGTGAAGCGGGTCGACCACGTCGAGGCCCTGGGCCCGCCCGACCGCCTGCGGAGCAACTTCATCGGCGGCATCAAGCACCTGCCAGTTCGGTTCCACTCCCGATAGGCAGCACGCGCAGGGCGTCGCGGACCGCAGCCGGGGCGGCGGCGAACTCGCGCTCGATGGGCTCGAGGCCCTGGCGGAAGTGCGACCAGCCCTCGTAGTGGACGGGGACGACCGTGCGGGGCCGCACGACCTGGCACAGCGCGACGGCCTGGCGGGCCTCCATCGTGTAGCGGACCGGCCCGGTCTGCGGGAACCGGGCCCCGCCCAGGTGGAGGACGGCCACGTCGACGGCGAACCGCTCGGCCACCGACCGCACACCGTCGTAGAGCACGGTGTCACCCGAGAACCAGAGCACGCCGTGCTCCTGGCCCTCCCACGCCAGGGCGAAGCCGATCACGTCACCGACGATCGGCCGGCTCAGAGGTGGGCCGTGGCGACACGGCGTCGCCGTCACCTCGATGGTGGGCCGGCCCAGCGACTCGAGCGTGGTCGTGGCCCACGGCTGCAGGCCCCGGGCCCCGTCGCCGAGACGGCCGGCACCGGCCACCGTGGTGAGCACGACAGGGGCCGCGGCCACGACCTCTCGCCCGGCGTCGTCGAGGTTGTCGCCGTGGTGGTCGTGGGTGAGCAGCACGGCGTCGATCGGGGGCAGGTCGGCGGCGGCGATGGCCGGGCCGCGGGTCTT
>DASVEC010000505.1:0-4405 GCA_036380755.1 Iamia sp.
CGGCCTCACCGGCGACGGCGACGAGGCCCGTGTCGGCATCGAGGCCATGAACGGCATCGCCGTGGCCGGGGCCGGCCTGGTGCTCCTCGGGGCCCTGCTCGCCGTCGCCGGTCTGGTCGGCAAGCGCCGGGCCGACGAGCCCACCGACCCCTGGGGCGGCCAGACGCTCGAGTGGGCCACGGCCACGCCGCCCACGTTCGCCAACTTCGACGGCCCGGTGCCGGCCGTGACCTCGGCCGAGCCGCTGCTCGCCGACACCGACGACGACGGAGAGGACGCCTGATGTCCACGGCCACCGCGGCCCACGACGAGGCGGCCTACGACCTCGTCCCCGAGGACCTCGAGCCGGGCATCGCCCGGCCCCGGGTCACGCTGGTGGGCACCGCCCTCGTCGGCGCCGGCATCATCGTGTTCTTCGCCGGCCTGATCGGCATCTACCTCCGGGTGCGCCACGGCGTCATCACCGGGCCGGTCGTCGATGGCGAGGCGCCGGTGTGGTTCGCCGACGGGCAGACCATCCCCCTCACGCCGGCCAACGTCGCCATGGCCACCATGCTCCTGTCCTGCGTGAGCATGCAGTGGGCGGTCGACTCGGTGAAGAACGACGACCGGCGGGGCGCCTTCTTCGCCCTGGCCATGACGCTGCTGTTCGGCGGCGCCGTCATCAACGCCACCTCGTTCCTCTACACGCAGTCGGGCTTCAGCATCTCGGGCGGGTCCAACCCGGCCGGGCTCCTCTTCTACGCCGTGACCGGCAGCCACCTGGCGCTCATCGCCGGGGCCATGCTGTTCGCGACGATCATGACCGTCCGCACCCTCGGCGGTGAGTACGGCTCCCGCGATCGCGAAGGCATCGTGGCGGCCAGCCTCATCTGGTACCTGACGACGGGGATCATGCTCGTCGTCTGGTACGCCGTGTACGTGACCAAGTAGCGAGGCGACGTGTTCACCACCGGATCCAAGTGGTTCTTCGGCGTGGCCGGCGCTGCCCTCCTGGGCGCGCTGGTCTACGGCGGGGCCACCAACCCCAGCCAGGTCGGCATGGACACCTTCATGGGCGTCCTGACCCTCGGCTACAAGGGCGGCGTCGGCGACCACATCGGCTACGCCATCCTCATGGCCATCGCCGGGTCGGCCATCTTCGTGGGCGCAGTCCTGGCCGCCTTCCGCGATGCCGACGTCGAGGCCGAGGCCGCCCTGCTGGGCACCGACACCGTCCCCGAAGTCACCGCTCCGGTCCAGGGCAGCTACTGGCCCGTCATCGGCGCCTTCGGTGCCGGCGCCCTCGTGGTCGGCCTGGTCACCTCGGCCGCGCTGGTGATGCTGGGTCTCGTCGTGCTGGTCGCCGTCGCCTTCGAGTGGGCCATCTCGGCCTGGGCCGACCGGGCCACCACCGACCCGGAGGTCAACCAGGCGGTGCGCCGCCGGGTGATGCTGCCGTTCGAGGTGCCCGTGCTCGGCGCCCTCGGCATCGCCGTGTTCGTCCTGGCCATCTCCCGCGTGCTGCTGGCCGTGCCCGACATGGCCGTGTACTTCATCTTCGGCGGCGCCGCCCTGGCCGTGCTGGTCGTCGCCTTCTTCCTCTCGGCCCGCCCCCAGCTGAACCCCTCGGTCGTCGCCGGCCTGTGCGTCGTCGGCGCCCTGGCCGTCCTGGCCGGCGGCGTGGTCAGCGCCATCGTCGGCCCCCGCGAGATCGAGCACCACGAGCCCGAGCACGGCGAGGCCGAGACCGAGGAGCACGAGGGCGCGCCGCCCCTCCCGCCCGGGGCCCCCGTCGTCCTCACCGGAGCGCCCTCGTGACCCGCCCCCCTTCCTCCCGCACAGGAGATCGAATGTCTGTCCTGCGTCGCGTTCGGGCGGCCGCCCCGCTGCTGGCCGTGGCCCTGGTGCTGACGCTGGGCGCCTGCGCCTCCGACGCCCCCCAGGACACGCTCGAGCCCGAGGGTCCGCTGGCGCGTGGGATCGACGACCTGATCAACCCGATCTTCATCGTGGCCGGTGTCGTGTTCGTGGTGGTCCTCGGCGGCGCCCTGTTCATCTCGATCAAGTACCGGGCCCGCGACGACGACCACTTCGACGACATGCCGGGCCAGATCCACGGCAACAACGTCCTCGAGATCGGCTGGACGATCGTCCCGGCCCTGATCCTCGTGGCCATCGGCGTGTTCAGCGTCTTCGCCGTCTTCGAGCTCAACGAGGACCCCCCCGAGGACGCGGTCCACGTCCAGGTCATCGGGCACCAGTGGTGGTGGGAGTACCGCTACGACATCGACGGCAACGGCCGCTACGACGACCCCGAGGACGTCGTCACGGCCAACGACCTGGTCATGCCGGTCGGCAAGGAGATCGCCCTCGAGGTGACCTCCCGCGACGTCATCCACTCCTTCTGGGTGCCCAAGCTGAACGGCAAGCGCGACGCAGTCCCGAACCGCAGCCACCCGTGGAAGCTCGAGGCCGAGGTGCCAGGCGAGTACATCGGCCAGTGCACCGAGTTCTGCGGCCTGTCCCACGCCGAGATGCGCATCAAGGCCGTGGCCGTCGACCAGGCCCGCTTCGACGAGTGGGTCACCGAGCAGCAGGCCACGGCCGAGACCTTCGCCGAGGACGACACCAGCCAGGAGGCCAACGGCTTCCGGGTCTTCACCGGCCAGCTCTGCGCCAGCTGCCACCTCGTCGAGGGCGTCAACGACGACAACTTCTCCGACGAGGACATCCCCGAGTTCAACCGCGACATCATGGGCGGGCCGGGCACGATCACCGACGACGATCTCCAGGCGAGTCGTCATGCTCCCAACCTCACGCACCTCATGAGCCGGACCACCTTCGCCGGAGCCAAGTTCGACCTCCGCAAGGACACCGAGGACTGCGAGGCCATGGGCATCGACTGGGCCGACACCCCCGAGGGGCTCGAGCAGTGCCTCGACCGTGGTGCCCTCGAGGCCTGGCTGCGCAACCCGCCGGCCGAGAAGGCCATGCAGGCCGAGGAGGTCCCCGGGCGCAGCCCCCGCCGCGGCATGCCCAACCTGCAGCTCACCGAGGACCAGATCGACCAGCTGATCGCCTACCTGGTCACCCTGAAGTAGGCGGGAGAGAACACATGGCAACCACGACAGGTCCCCTCGCCCTCCCTTCGGGGGAGGAGACCAAGCGCAACCCGCTCGGCGTCTTCGCCCGGCCCACCGCCACCACGGGGTGGCGCAGCTGGGTCACCACCGTCGATCACAAGCGGATCGGCATCATGTACGGCGTCTCGTCGATCTTCTTCCTGGCGATCGGCGGCGTCGAGGCCCTGCTCATCCGTCTGCAGCTGGCCGCGCCCGACGGCCAGGTGCTCTCGGCGGACGTGTACAACCAGGTGTACACGATGCACGGCACCACCATGGTCTTCCTGGCGGTGATGCCCCTCGGGGCGGCGTTCATGAACTACCTGATCCCGTTGCAGATCGGGGCCCGCGACGTCGCCTTCCCCCGGCTGAACGCGCTCAGCTTCTGGGTGTTCCTCGGCGGTGGCATCGTCCTCAACTCGTCGTGGCTCCTGGGCGGCGGTGCCGACGGCGGCTGGTTCAACTACGCCCCCAACAACGGGGTCACGTACTCGCCCAGCCATGGCATCGACTTCTGGAACATGGGCCTGCTGCTCACCGGCATCGCCTCGTTGGTCGGCGCGATCAACCTGATCACCACGTGTCTGAACATGCGGGCCCCGGGCATGAAGCTGTTCCGGATGCCGGTGTTCACCTGGATGAGCCTGGTGACCCAGTTCCTGCTGCTCTTCGCCATCCCGGTGCTCACCGCGGCGCAGTTCCTGCTGATGTTCGACCGGCTCTTCGGCTCACGGTTCTTCGACGTGGAGGCCGGGGCCGACCCACTGCTGTGGGAGCACCTGTTCTGGATCTTCGGGCACCCCGAGGTCTACATCATGATCCTGCCGGCCTTCGGCGTGATCTCGGAGATCATCCCGGTCTTCAGCCGCAAGCCCCTCTTCGGCTACCCGTTCATGGTCTTCTCGGGCATCGCCATCGGCTTCATGGGCTGGGGCGTGTGGGCCCACCACATGTTCGCCTCCGGCATCGGGCCGCTGTCGGTGGCCGCCTTCTCGGTGTCGACGATGTTCATCGCCGTGCCCACGGGCGTGAAGATCTTCAACTGGCTGGCCACCATGTGGGGCGGCCGCATCCGCTTCAGCGCCCCGATGCTCTACTCGGTCGGCCTGGTCACCATGTTCACCATCGGTGGCCTGTCGGGCGTGACCCACGCCGTCGCCGCCTCCGACACCCAGCAGACCGACACGTACTACATCGTCGCCCACTTCCACTACGTGCTCTTCGGCGGCGCCCTCTTCGGCTTCGTGGGCGGCTGGTACTTCTGGTGGCCCAAGGTCTTCGGCCACTACCTGAACGACAAG
>DASVEC010000506.1:0-5371 GCA_036380755.1 Iamia sp.
AGCCGGCCCACCCGTACACCCAGCTCCTGCTGGAGGCCATCCCCGAGCCGGATCCGGACCTGCGGGACAAGCAGCGGGCTCCGCTCCAGGGCGAGCTGCCCTCGCCGCTCGCCCCACCCAGCGGCTGCCACTTCCGCACCCGCTGCCCCCGGGCCGACGAGGTCTGCGCCGAGGTGGTGCCGGAGATGGCCCCCACCGGCGACGGGCGGTTCGTGGCCTGCCACCACCCTCTGGTGGAGACGGTGGTCGACATCGGCACGGCGTCGAGCCGGGCCTGACCCGGGCCCCACATGGTGGAGGAGGGCGCCTTCGCATGACGACTCGCCGGGGGCATCGCGCCACGCGCCTCGATCCCGAGGTCCGGCGCGAGCTGATCCTCGACGCCGCCGAGCGGGTGCTGACCGCCCGGCTGCCCGCCGAGGTCACGTTCGAGGAGATCGCCGACGCCGCCGAGGTGTCGCGGGGCCTCGTCTACAACTACTTCAAGGACCGGACCGGGCTGCTCGTGGCGCTGGCCGAGCGCACCCTCGAGCGGCTCGACCGCGAGGTCGACGGCGCCCTCGACCCGGGCACGGATCTGGCCGAGCAGGTCGTGGCCCTGGGCCGGGCCTACGCCCGTCACGCCCGCACCAACGCCGACACCTGGAAGATGCTGTCCCGCAGCGGGCTGCTCGACCACCCGTCGGTCGTGGGGGCCCGCATGGAGCGGGTGTCCCGCATCGCCGACCGCTGGGGCGGCACCCCCGACGCCCATCTGGCGGCGTGGTCGGTCACGGGGCTCTACGAGCTCACCGGCTTCAACCCGCTCCCCTCCGACGTCTCCGGCGAGGACCTGGCCCACTTCCTGTGCGACCTCCTGGCCCCCGGCCTCGAAGCCCGCGGCGTCGTCCCCACCTAGGTCCGCCCGGGCCCACGTGCCAGGATCGGGTCATGGCCAAGCAGCCCGACATGCAGATCGACACGAACACCCGCTACCAGGTGGTGTTCAGCACCGACAAGGGCGACATCACCGCGGTGCTCGACCCCGCCCTCGCCCCGCAGACGGTGAACAACTTCGTGGTCAACGCCCGCAACGGCTTCTACGACGGGCTCACCTTCCACCGGGTCGTCCCCGGCTTCGTGATCCAGGGCGGCGATCCCGAGGGCACCGGCCGAGGTGGCCCCGGCTACAAGTTCGCCGACGAGCCGGTGCGGGCCGAGTACATCCTCGGCGCCCTGGCCATGGCCAACGCCGGGCCCGACACCAACGGCAGCCAGTTCTTCATCTGCATCGAGGACTGCACCCGCAAGCTGGACAAGCTCTACAACCTGTTCGGCTTCGTCACCGGCGGCATCGAGATCGCCCAGTCGATCGAGGTCGGCGACAAGATGAACACGGTCGCGGTCACCGAGAAGGCCGACTGAGAGGTTGAGCGGGCTCAACCTGGCCGCGGCGCACCACGCCATCGCCGACGCGGTCCCGGATCGGCCGGCCCTGGCCTGGCGGGGCTCCACCTGGACCTGGGGCGAGGTGGCCGACCGCACGGCGCGCCTGGCCGCGGTGCTGCGGGCCCACGACGTCGGCCCCGCCGCACCGGCCACGGAGGGCTGGGAGTCACCCCACGACCACGTCGCCCTCGTCCTGCTCAACGGCAACGAGTACCTCGAGGGGATGATCGGGTCGTGGCGGGCGCGGGCCGCCTCGGTCAACATCAACTGGCGCTACACCGCGCCCGAGATGGCCGAGGTGCTGGCCGATGCCCGGGCCGCGGCGATCGTCTACCACGGTCGCTACGCCGCGGTGGTGGGCGAGGCCCTGACCCTGCTGCCGACAGCCCCGCGCTTGCTGCTCCACGTCGACGACGGCACCCCCGACGCCCGCCTGCCCGGCGCCCTCGCCTACGAGGACGCCCTGGCCGCCGCGGTCCCCCTCCCGCCGGACCCCGACTGGTCGGGCGACGACCGCTACATCGTCTACACCGGCGGCACCACAGGCCGGCCCAAGGGCGTGCTCTGGCGCCAGGACGACTTCGCCGCGACCTGCCTCGGCATCACCGGCACCCCCGAGTCGCTCGCCGAGCGGGCCGCGGCCCGGGGCCCGCTGCGGACGCTGCCGGCGGCACCCTTCATGCACGGCGCCGCCCACTGGAACGCCATGAGCGCCTGGCTGGCCGGCGGCACCGTCGTCGTCCAGGACGTGGTCGAGCGGTACGACCCGGCCGACGTGATCGCCACCTGCATCCGCGAGGAGGCCACCGCCCTGCTCATCGTGGGCGACGCCTTCGCCCGGCCCCTGGTCGAGGAGCTGCGGGCCCACCCGGCGTCGCTCCCCCTGCGCCACGTGCTCACCGGCGGGACGATCCTGTCGGCGCCGGTGAAGCGGGCGCTGATCGAGCTGATCCCCGGGCTCCGCATCGTCGATGTGCTGGGCTCGTCGGAGACGGGTCGCCAGGCGGTCACCTCGTCGTCCTCGTCGACCGGCGCCACGTCCGGCACCTTCTCCCCCGAGGCCACGACGGTGATCGTCGACTCGGAGCGGACACGGATCCTCGACCCCAAGGACGACGCCATCGGCTGGCTGGCCCAGGCCGGACGGGTGCCGCTCGGCTACCTCGGCGACCCCGAGAAGACGGGCGCGACCTTCCCCACCATCGACGGCATCCGCTACTCCGTCGCCGGCGACCGGGCCCGGTGGCGCCCGGACGGCACCGTCGAGCTGCTGGGCCGGGAGGCGGCCGTCATCAACACCGGTGGCGAGAAGGTCTACGCCGAGGAGGTGGAGATGGCCCTCGCCCACCACCCGGGCGTGGCCGACTGCCTGGTCGTGGGGCGCCCCCACGAGCGCTTCGGCAGCGAGATCGTCGCCGTCGTCGCCGCCCGCCCCGGCGTCACCGTCGACGTCGAGGGCCTCCGAGCGGTGGCCGCCGACCACCTGGCCCCCTACAAGCTCCCCCGCGCCGTCGTCCTCGTCGACGCCATCTCCCGCAGCCCCAGCGGCAAGCCCGACTACGCCTGGGCCCGCGACCGGGCCGTCGAGGCCCTCGACGCCTGACCCCCGGTAGAGTGACCGATGTCATGTCGGCTCCCCCGCCCCTCCGACCTGAGATCGCCGCCTCGTGGGCGCGCAGTGCTCGGAGCGGGGTGCGGCCGGACCGGCCCGATCCGGCCGCGGCCGACGACGTGGCCGTGGGCGGGCGGCTGTCGACGCTGGCCACGCCGGTGCTCGACCGCCTCGGGCGCCACCTCGACGACACCCGGGCGACGCTGGTCCTGACCGACGCCCGGGCCCGGGTCCTCGAGCGCCGGGCCGGCGTGAGCGGGCTGGCCGACACGCTCGACGAGGTGGGCCTGGTGCCGGGGCACTCCTACGCCGAGTCGGCGGTCGGCACCAACGGCATGGGCACGGCCGCCGAGGAGCGCCGTCCGGTCGCCGTCATCGGCGACGAGCACTACGCCGAGGCCCTGCGCGGCCTCACCTGCGTCGGCGTGCCGGTGGTCCACCCCGTGACGGGCCGGCTCGAGGGCATCATCGACCTCACCTGCTTCAACGAGGACGCCGGGCGCTGGATGACGCCGCTGGCCATGGAGGTCGCCCACGCCGTCGCCGGCCAGCTGGAGGAGGCCGCCACCCACACCGAGCACGCCCTCCTGTCCGCCTTCGTGGCCCGCAGCCGGCGCACGTCGACGCCGATCGTCGCCGTCACCGCCGACATCGTCCTCACCAACCCGGCCGCCGCCCGCCTCCTCGCCCCCCAGGACCACCAGCAGCTCTGGGAGGTGGTCGCCGGTCTGGGCGCCACCGAGGTCGCCGCCGAGGTGGCCCTCGCCGACGGATCGTCGGTCCGCGCCCGGTTCGAGCCGGTCGAGGTGGGCAAGCTCACCGCCGGCGCGGTGATCGCCCTCGACCGTGTCGGCGAGGACGCTCCCCCGGCCCCCCGACGGCACCGCCACCGCACCGCCGGCCGGACGGACCCGCCGGCCGAACAGGCCCCCGCGGTGGCGTCCAGCCCGGCGTGGCGACGCGCCGCCCGGGAGCTGTCCGAGGCCGTGGCGGCCGGGACGACAGCCGTCCTGTGCGGGCCCAGCGGCGCCGGCAAGCTCACGCTGGCCCGGGCCCAGCTGCCCGACGCGGTGGTCCTCGACGCCACCCGGGCGGTCATCGACGGCCCCCAGGCCTGGCTCCACGGCGCCGCCGCCCACCTGGCCCGATCGGCGCCTGTGATCGCCCGCCGGGTCGACCTCCTCGACGCCGCCACCGCCAGGGGGCTCTCGACCCTCCTCGAAGCGGCGCCGGGCACCACCGTGGTGGCCACCGCGGTCGACGGCGCCGGCGAGCCCGGTCTGCTCCACGGGTTCGGCCGGGTGGTGGCCGTGCCCGGTCTCGACGCCCGTCTCGACGACCTCCCCGACCTGGTCAGGACCCTGATCGGGCGGATGCTGCCCTCCGAGACGCCGTCGATCGCGCCCGAGGCCCTCCAGGCGCTGGCCCGCGCCGAGTGGCCCGGCCAGGTCCGCCAGCTCGAACAGGTGCTGCGCCAGGCCCTGGGCCGCCGCACCCAGGGCCGGATCCTGCTCGACGACCTGCCCACGACGGTCCGCGCCGCCGCCCACCGGCGCCGGCTCACCCCGCGCGAGCAGCGCGACTGCCAGGCCATCACCGCGGCGCTGGCCGACGCCGAGGGCAACAAGGTCCTCGCCGCCGAGCTCCTCGGCATGTCCCGCTCGACCCTCTACCGCAAGATGTCCGCCTTCGGCCTCGATCTCGACCGCAGGGCCTACTGACGCACGCGGCTCAGTCGCATCGCTCGTAGAGGACGTAGAAGTCGGATTCGTCGTTCAACGCGCAGAACTGGTCGGCGACGACCTGGTTGGGGGCGTCGGAGCCGAAGTCCCGGGAGTCGTTGGGCTCGCTCCAGGGATCCCAGACGTGGGACAGGATCAGCCAGTCGGCGCTCTCGACCTCGTCCGCGAGGCCGGAGTCGTCGGCGTTGGCGATGCCCGGGTCCATCTCGATGTAGTAGGTCGCCGGCGTGGCCTGGGGGAACAGGAAGTAGAAGTAGGCGTCGCTGTAGGGCGTCTTGCGCAGGTCGGCGGTGCCGACGAAGAGCCGGTCGCCGGGCTGGATGCGGGCGGCGAGGGCATCGGTCACCGACTGGGCCGAGTCGGCGATGTCGGGGGCGCCGAGGAAGAAGGCCCGGTCGCCGTTGCGGACGTCCCAGCCGAAGTACTCGCCCTCGAGGTTCTGGCGGGTCAGGTCGACCCAGGTCCGGGCGGTGTAGGCCGGGATCGCCAGCACGACGATCAGCAGCGGCGCCACGGCCAGCGCCAGCCGCGGCAGGCCCCCGAGGCGGCGGCCGGGGCGTCGGGCGGCCCACCACTCGCCCCACTGCAC
>DASVEC010000507.1:0-5652 GCA_036380755.1 Iamia sp.
GCTGGGGCGCGGGCCCCGTGCCCGAGCCCGACGCCCAGGCCGACCCGGCCGCCCTCGGCCCGTGGGAGCCGCTGACCGCACCGGCCCTCGTGCCCGACGAGGCGCCCACCGACGCCCTGCCCCCGCCGGACGATCCCGGCAGCTACGCCGTCGACCTCGACAGCCAGCTCGGCGGCATGCCCTCGGGCCACAGCTACCTCGGCACCGCCGAGCCCGGCGCCGCCCTGCCCGAGCCTCTGCTCGGCACCGACGTCGCTCCGGCCCCCGAGCCCCATGCCGCTGAGCCCGTCGCCTCCGAGCCCGTTGCCTCCGAGCCGCCGGCGCCCCTGGTCGACGAGCAGCCCGACGACCTGTCCGACGACGGCTGGACCGCCTCGCCGGCCACCTCCGAGGAGCTCGGCGTGCCCCTCGACTCGCTCAGCCCCGCCGCCGCCCGGGCCCTGGCCGCGGCGGCCTCGGCCGATGCCGACGACGACGACACCGACGCCGGCCGCCGGGTCCTCCGCCGCATCATCAGCACCGGCAAGGGCTGAGTCGAAGGCGAGCGCCGCCCTGCGGCAGACTCGCCGGCATGGTCGATCCGTCTGACGCGTCCCGCACCATCGCCCCCGCCCTGGCGTGGGAGGCGGCGGGGGAGTGGGACGACATCCGCTACGAGACGGCACCGGCCTTCCCGGACGGCGACGGTGGCGGGCTGATCGCCAAGATCACCATCGACCGGCCCGAGGTCCGCAACGCCTTCCGGCCCCACACCGTCGAGGAGCTGGTCGACGCCTTCACCCTGGCCCGCGAGGACCCCGACGTCGGCGTGGTCGTGCTCACCGGCGAGGGGCCGCTGGCCTTCTGCTCCGGCGGCGACCAGCGGGCCCGGGGCGACTCCGGGTACGTCGGCGAGGACGCCGTCGGCCAGCGGGGCGTGGGGCGGTTCCTGGTCACCGATCTCCACGTCCAGATCCGCCGGCTCCCGAAGCCGGTCGTGGCCATGGTGGCCGGCTACGCCGTCGGCGGCGGGCACGTCCTCCACGTCCTGTGCGACCTCACCATCGCCGCCGACAACGCCACCTTCGGCCAGACCGGGCCCCGCGTCGGCTCGTTCGACGGCGGCTTCGGGGCGTCGGTCCTGGCCCGCCAGATCGGCCAGAAGCGGGCCAAGGAGATCTGGTTCCTCTGCCGTCAGTACGGCGCCGAGCAGGCCCTCGACTGGGGCCTCGTCAACACGGTCGTCCCGTTGGAGGAGCTCGAGGCCGAGACCGTCCGCTGGTGCCAGGACATGATGCGGCTCTCGCCGTTCGCCCTGCGCCTGCTCAAGGCCAGCTTCCACGCCGACGAGGACGGGCTGGCCGGCCTCCAGCAGCTGGCCCACGACACCAACCTCCTCTTCTACGGCTCGGAGGAGGCGCAGGAGGGGCGGGACGCCTTCAAGCAGAAGCGGCGCCCCGAGTTCGAGAAGTTCCCCAAGCGCCCGTGAGCGAGCCTCCTCCGACGCCCGAGGGCTGGAAGCTCTGGCTGGCCGGGGCCCGGCCCCGGACGCTCCCGGCCGCCGTGGTCCCCGTGGCCGTGGGCACCGCCTGCGCCGTCGGCGAGGTCGACGGCGGGCTGATCTGGTGGCGGGCGGCGTGCGCCCTGGTCGTGGCGCTCGCCCTCCAGGTCGGGACCAACTACGCCAACGACTACTCCGACGGCATCCGGGGCACCGACGACGCCGAACGCCGCGTCGGGCCCGTCCGGCTCGTGGGCCAGGGCCTGGCCCGGCCCGGGGCGGTCAAGAAGGCCGCCCTGGGGTCCTTCGCCGTGGCCGGGGTGGCCGGTGCCGCCCTCGCCCTCGTGGTCGGGCCCGAGCTGTTCGTCGTCGGCGCCCTCGCCATCGCCGCCGGCTGGTTCTACACCGGCGGGCCCCGCCCCTACGGCTACGCCGGCTTCGGCGAGGTCTTCGTCTTCACCTTCTTCGGCGTGGTGGCCACCGCCGGGTCGACCTACGTGCAGGTCGAGGGGCTCGACGGGCTGGGACTGGCCGCATCGGTGCCGGTCGGCCTCCTGGCCACGGCGCTGCTGGTCACCAACAACCTGCGGGACATCCCCGGCGACACCGAGGTCGGCAAGCGGACCCTCGCCGTGCGCCTGGGCGACCAGCGGACCCGCCATCTCTACGTCGTCCTGCTGCTGGGCGCCTTCGTCCTGGTGCCCCTCGTGGCCGGGCTGGGCGGCCGACCGGCCGGGGCCGCCGCCCTCGTCGCCGTGCTGGTGGCCCAGAGGCCGGTGGTGGCCGTCCTGTCGGGGGCGCGGGGGCCGGCCCTGATCCCCGTCCTCGTCGCCACCGGCCGGGTCCAGCTCCTCTTCGGCGCCCTCTTCGCCGCCGGTCTCGCCCTCGGCGGCTGAGCCGAAAACGGCAGTGACCCCGGACGCCGCACCGACCGAAGCCGGGCGGCGGCCCGGGGCCACCAGGGCGGAAGGCATCCACCTTGCGATCGATCGTCGGCGTTAGCCTCTGTCCGACCACTTTCCATCGCCCGTCGGAGCCGGAGCTCTGGCGGGCGATGTCCTTTTTCCGAGCGGCACGGGCGCCGGAGCGCTCTGCCGACCGTTCCACCAGCGCCGGAGCAAGCCCCGGTGCGGTGGACCCGACTCGCAGGACGACCCGAGGGCCGTTCGGCGGGACGGACGGTGGAAACCTTCCTCCACAGCGGTGGTGCGCACTTCGAGTGCCGGACCCGTTTCCCAGGGCGAACCCCGGGTCGTTCTCCGACGCCGTCACTGCGTCCGTGCCGTTGCGGTAGGGGGACTATCCGTTGCGATCCGTTCGCGGTCAACGCATTTTCCGAGATCCACAGACTTCTCCCCGAGGTTTCCGCGATATCCGCAAGCCACCTGCGGTCGTCCACCCGTTGCCCACAGGTTCACCCACAGGTCGGTGACACCGGGCACGAACTGGTGTTCACCTGAGGATGATCTCGGCCATCTCGCCGGGGGCCTGGAGGTGGCAGGCGTGGCTCGTCCCGGGGACGACGACCATCTCGGTCGGGCCGCCGATGGCCCCGGCCAGACGACGGCCGATGGCCCGGAACCTCTCGTCGTGCTCACCGGCGACCACCGTCGTCGGGACGGTGAGGCCGGGCAGCTCGTCCCACCACGGCGGGTCCATGGTGCCGGTGCCGCAGAGACGGAGCGAGGCGGCCAGGCCCTCGGGCGGGTTGGCCCGCCGGGCGGCCAGGTCGTCGGGCTCCGGCACCAGCCCGGCGAAGAGGGGCTGGGCCAGCCAGCCGGCGAGGAAGGCCTCGACCCCGTCGGCCTCGATCCGCTGGGCGAGCGCCTCGTCGGCCTCCCGGCGGGCGGCTCGCTCGGTCGGGTCGTCGATCCCGGCGGTAGCCCCGACCAGCACCAGGCGGTCGACGAGGTGGGGGTGGTCGAGGGCCAGCCGCAGGGCCACCCGCCCGCCCATCGAGTAGCCGACGTAGGTGGCCATCCCGCCCGTCGCCGCCACGGCCGTGGCGCACCCCGCCAGGTCGAGCCGGACGGCCCCGGCCGTGCCGTGGCCGGGCAGGTCGGGCACCACGGCCTCGACGTCGCCGCCCAACCGCTCGACGACCGGCCGCCAGCTCACCTCGGTCTGGGTGAACCCATGGAGCAGCACGATCCGCGGCCTCGTCACCCGCGGGACCGTATCCCTACGCTGCCGATGTGCAACCGGAGGACGTGCAGGCGTCGTACTGCGTCACCCTGGTCGACGAGTGGGCCCGCGGTGGGGTCACCGACGCCGTGGTCTGTCCCGGCAGCCGCTCGACGCCGCTGGCGCTGGCCCTGCACGGCGACGGCCGCATCCGGGTCCACGTGCACCACGACGAGCGGGCCGGCGCCTTCACCGCCCTCGGGCTGGGGTTGGCGACCGGGCGGCCGGCGGTCGTCCTCACGACCAGCGGGACGGCGGCGGCCGAGGTCCACGCCGCCGTGGTCGAGGCCCACCAGGCCAGCGTGCCGCTGATCGTCGCCACGGCCGACCGGCCCCCCGAGCTGGCCGACGTCGGCGCGGCCCAGACCATCGACCAGATCCGCCTCTACGGCGCTGCCGTCCGCTGGTTCGACGCCCCCGGCGTACCGGACCCGGTCGCCAGGTCGACGTGGCGGGCCCGGGCCAGCCGCTCGGTGATCGAGGCCCTGGGGTCGGGCGCCGCCGGCCGCCCCGGACCGGTCCACCTGAACCTGGCCTTCCGGGAGCCGCTGGTGGGCGAGCCCCACCACGTGCCTCCCGGCCGGCCCGACGACGAGCCCTGGACCACCGCCGCACCCGCCCTCCGGACGCCGGACCTCGGCGCCCTCGAGCGGGTGCTCGCCACCGCCCGCCGGGGCCTCGTCGTGGCCGGTGGGCCCGCCGGCGCGGCCGGTCCCGGTCTCGCCGCCGCCCTCGGCTGGCCGGTGCTCCTCGACGCCCGGGTGCGGGGCGACGTGACGGCTGGTGCCGTGCTCGTGGGCGCGGCCGATGCCCTGCTGCGCGACCCCGACATCGCCTCTGCCCTTCGGCCCGACGTCGTGCTCCACGTGGGTGGTCCGGTCGCCTCGCGGGTCGTGAACGAGTGGGTCACGGCCGCCGGGGCGGTCGAGGTCCGGGTCGGGGAGCACGGCTGGACCGACCCCGCCCACACCGCCGCCGTCCGCATCGCCGCCCCGGCCTCGGCGCTGGCCGAGGCCGGTCTCCGCGCCCCCGCCACCGAGCCCGGCTGGGAGGACCGCTGGCGCCGCGTCGAGGCCGCCGCCCAGGACGCCATCGACGCCACCCTGGCCGTGGAGGCCGGTCCCACCGAGGCGGGGACCGCCCGGGCCGTGCTCGCCGGTCTCCCGGCCGGCGCCCACCTCGTCGTCTCCTCGTCCATGCCCATCCGCGACCTCGAGTGGTACGGCCGGCCCCGCGGCGGCGTCACCGTCCACGCCAACCGGGGCGCCAACGGGATCGACGGGGTGCTGTCCACCGCCGTCGGCGTCGCCCTCGGCACCGGCGCCCCGACGACGTGCCTCATCGGCGATGTCGCCCTCCTCCACGACAGCACCGCCCTGATCGGCCTGGCCGCCCGGGGGGTCGACCTCACGATCGTCGTGGTCGACAACGACGGGGGCGGCATCTTCTCCTTCCTCCCCCAGGCCACGACGCCCGGCGGCGCCGCCTTCGAGGAGCTGTTCGGCACCCCCCACGGCGCCGACGTCGAGGCGCTCGCCGCCGCCCACGGGGTCGCGCTGACGCACGTCCGCACCGACCGCGCCGCCAACGTCGCCGCCCACCGCCGCCTCAACGCCGCCATCGCCGCCGCCGCCCGCGGCGCGCTGACCGGTCGGGACGGCTAGGGGCGGACGAGGACGCCGAGGACGGCCTGGAGCTTGGCCCGGGTCTCGACCAGCTCGGTGGGGGGATCGCTGTCGGCCACCATGCCGTTGCCGGCGAAGACCCGGGCGTGGGCACCGTCGATGACGGCGCTGCGGATGGCGACCGCCCACTCGCCGTTGCCGTGGCGGTCGGTCCAGCCCACGGCGCCGGCGTAGGGGCCGCGGTCGAAGCCCTCCAGCTCGTCGATGACCTCCAGGGCCGCGGCCCGGGGCCGGCCGCACACCGCGGGGGTGGGGTGGAGGGCGGCGACCAGCTCCAGGACCGAGGGCGTCGGCGACGAGAGC
>DASVEC010000508.1:0-6561 GCA_036380755.1 Iamia sp.
GCAGCGAGCGAACCCGACGAGACGGGCCCTCTGACGGCGGAGCTTGCGGAGCCGTCAGCGCATCATCGGTGAACGGTGGCGACCATCACGGTCGGGTCCTCCGCCCCTTCTGCGAGGATCACCGATGATGCGGAGCGCGGCGACCGACCTCGACGAGGTCCTCGCCCTCTACGCGAGGTGGGGGACCGAGCACTACGACGAGGCCCTGAGCCAGGTCGACCACGCCGCCCAGGTGGCGGCGTGGGCCGTGCACGAGGGCGACGACGAGGCCGCCGTCGCCGCCGCCCTGCTCCACGACGTCGGGCACCTCCTGGTGATGGAGGCCCGGGACACGGGCGCCCCGGTCACCGACGAGGACATGCGGCACGAGGCCGTCGGCGCCCGCTACCTCGCCGCCCTCTTCCCGGCGGCGGTCACCGGCCCGATCGCCCTCCACGTCCAGGCCAAGCGCTACCGGTGCGCCGTCGACCCGACCGAGGTCGACCGGCTGTCGCCCGGCTCCCGGCTCAGCCTCCGGCTCCAGGGTGGGCCGATGACGGCGGCCGAGGTGACCCGGTTCGAGGCCATGCCGGCCCACGCCGCGGCCGTGACCCTCCGCCGCCGCGACGACGCCGGCAAGGTCCTCGGCGCCGAGCCCGCCCCCTTCGCCACCTACGAACCTCTCCTCCGGGGCTTCGTCTCGTAGGTTCGAGCCCATGGAGATGCCCGCGGGGTTGTGGGAGGAGCAGGCGGCCTGGTGGCAGGAGGGGTTCACCGAGGGGGCCGACGAGGAGTACGTCGAGCAGATCATGCCGCTGGCGGCGCGCTGGCTCGACGGCCACGACCGCATCCTCGACGTGGGCACCGGCGAGGGCCAGGTCGCCCGGCAGTGCGTGGCCCGGGGGGCGACGACCGTCGTCGGCGTCGACCCCACCCGGAACCAGATCGTCGAGGCCGCGGCCCGGGGCGGGGGACCGGCCTACCTCCTGGGCGGGGCCCACGCCCTGCCCTTCGCCGCCGGTGCCTTCGACGCCGTGGTCGCCTGTCTGGTGTTCGAGCACGTGGTGGCCGTGGACGAGGCCCTGGCCGAGGTGGCCCGGGTCCTGCGTCCGGGAGGCCGCTTCGCCTTCTTCCTCAACCACCCGCTCCTCCAGACGCCGAACAGCGGGTGGATCGACGACCACGTCCTCGATCCGCCCGAGCAGTACTGGCGCATCGGCCCGTACCTCCAGGAGGACCTGACGCTGGAGGAGGTCGAGCCCGGGATCCGCATCCCCTTCGTCCACCGCCCACTGGGTCGCTACGTCAACGCCATGGCGGCCAACGGCCTCCTGCTCCGGCACATGGAGGAGCCGGCGCCGCCGCCCGGCTTCCTCGAGCGCTCGCCCGAGTACCCGCAGGGCGCCGACTACCCGCGGCTGCTCGTCCTGGTGGCCGAGAAGGTCGACGGCCTCGATCCGCTGCCGTGACCGACGAGGACCCGCTGCCGCCGTACGTGCCGCTCGCCGCCGACGCGGGGCCGGTGGCCGACACACCGATGTGGCTCAGCCACCACTGGCCCGACGGCTACGAGCGCTGCGCCGTCGTGGGCGGGCGCCACGTCTGCCGGCGGTGCCTGTTCATGTACCCGATCGCGGCGGTGGCGGCGATCGTGGCCAGCGTCGGGCCGTGGTGGCCGCGTGACCTCGACCCCCTGCTGATCCCCCTGCTCCCGTTCCCCGCCGTGGTCGAGTTCGTCCTCGACAACCTCGGGCTCGTCCGCTACTCGCCCGTCCGCCAGGCCGTCCTGACGTCGATCGGCGCCCTCGCCGCGGGGGCCGGCTACGTCCGCTACCTCGACCGCCCCGGTGACCCCGTCGTGTGGACCACCGTGGTCGTCTACGGCCTCGTCTGCGCCATCTCCGCCTACCTCGGCCACCGCCGCGGCGCCGGGGAGGCGGCACGACCCCACCCGTAGACTCGGGCCATGACGGACTTCGTGGTCATCACCGGGATGTCCGGGGCCGGGCGATCCACCGTCGCCGGGGTGCTCGAGGACCGGGGCTGGTTCGTCATCGACAACCTGCCGACATCGCTGGTGGGCAAGGTCGTCGAGCTGGCGGCCGCTCCCGGATCGAGCCACGACCAGGTGGCGCTCGCCGTCGGTCCGGGCGCCTTCTTCGAGGATCCCGAGGCGCTGCTCGCCCCGCTGCGGGTCGGCGCCGGCTCGGTGCGGATCCTGTTCCTCGACGCCTCCACCGAGGCCCTCGTCCGCCGCTACGAGATGACCAAGCGCCGTCATCCGATGGGCGGCACCTCGCTGGCCGAGTCGATCGAGCGCGAGCGGCGCCTGGCCGAGCGACTGCGGGAGACCGCCGACATCGTCATCGACACGTCCGACCTCTCCGTCCACGACATCCGCCACCGCATCGAGGAGCTGATCGAGACCAGCCTGCCCGGCGGCATGTCGGTGTCCCTGATGTCGTTCGGGTACAAGCACGGCCTGCCCACCGACGCCGACCTCGTGTTCGACTGCCGCTTCCTCCCCAACCCACACTGGGTCGAGGACCTGCGGGCGCGGACCGGCCGGGAGCCCGACGTGCGGGCCTACGCCCTCGACCACCCCAAGGCCCCCGCCTTCCTCGACCAGGTCGAGCAGCTCCTCGCCCTGCTGGTGCCCGAGTACGAGGCCGAGGGCAAGGCCTACCTCACCATCGCCTTCGGCTGCACCGGGGGTCACCACCGCTCGGTCGCGGTGGTCGAGGAGATGGCGGAGCGGATGCGTGGCCACGACGTCGTCACGACCCCCAGCCACCGGGACATCACCAAGTGAACGGGCTCATCGACGGTGGGCCGGCCATCGCCTGCGTGGGTGGGGGCCACGGGCTCTCGGCCACGCTGAGGGCGGCTCGCACCATCGCCGGCGAGCTCACCGCCATCGTCTCGGTCGCCGACGACGGTGGCTCCAGCGGCCGGCTCCGCGACGACCTGGGCATCCTCCCGCCCGGCGACCTCCGGCGCTGCCTCTCGGCCCTGGCCGCGTCCGACTCGGTGCTCGGGCGCGCCCTCGAGCACCGGTTCGACCAGGGCGAGCTCAAGGAGCACGCCGTCGGCAACCTGCTCCTGGCCGGGCTGATCGACCACGGCGTCCCCGTCGAGGACGCCCTGGCCGAGGTGGCCACCCTCGTCGGGGCGGTGGGCTCGGTGCTCCCGGCCGCCACCGTCCCGGTGATGCTCTCGGGGCGGGGCAACCGGTCGGGCTTCGTCGAGGGCCAGGTCCAGGTGCAGGAGGCCCAGGGCGTCGACCAGGTCGAGATCCGGCCCGCCGACCCGCCCACGCCGCAGGCCGCCGTCGACGCCCTCCTCGCCGCCGACCTGGTGACCCTCGGCCCCGGCTCGCTGTTCACCAGCGTCCTGGCGGCGACGATCGTCCCCGGTGTGGCCCGCGCCCTGGCCGCCACGGCCGCGACCCGGGTGCTGGTGCTCAACCTCGGCCCTCAGGCGAGGGAGACCGAGCACCTCGGCCCCGACGACCACGTGCGCCTCGCACGCGACCACGGGGCCGCCTTCGACGTGGTCCTGGCCGATCCCCGCTTCGCCCCGTCCGCGACCGACGACGGGGTCGAGGTCGTGGTCCGGCCGGTCGGCGCCGACCACGGCGCCGTCCACGACCCCACCCGTCTCGCCGCCGCCCTCTCCGACCTTCTTCGCCGCGGCTGACCCCGGCTACGGTCCGAGACGACGTCCGCCCACCTTTCAAAGGGGTCCGCCCAGCATGAGCATCCGCGTCGGCATCAACGGTTTCGGTCGTATCGGCCGCAACTTCTTTCGGGCGGTGAAGGCGTCCGGCGCCGACATCGACTTCGTCGCCGCCAACGACCTCGGTTCGGTCGACACCATGGCCCACCTGCTGAAGTACGACACGATCGGCGGCCAGTACCCGGGCGAGGTCAAGGTCGTCGCCGACGGCATCGAGGTCGACGGCGACCTGGTGAAGATCCTTGCCGAGCGAGACCCGGCCGCCCTGCCCTGGGGCGACCTCGGCGTCGACGTGGTGATCGAGTCGACCGGCTTCTTCACCTCGCGCGACAAGGCCGCCGCCCACGTCGAGGCCGGCGCCCCCCGCGTCATCGTCTCGGCCCCCGCCACCAACGCCGACGCCACCTTCGTCGTGGGCGTCAACGACGACACCTTCGACCCCGAGAACCACATCGTGGTGTCGAACGCCTCGTGCACGACGAACTGCTTCGTGCCCATGGTCAAGGTCCTCGACGACGCCTTCGGCGTCGAGAAGGGGCTGATGAACACGATCCACGCCTACACCGGCGACCAGCAGCTGGTCGACGGGCCCCACAGCGACCTGCGCCGGGCCCGCGCCGCGGCGGTCAACATCGTGCCGACCTCCACCGGCGCCGCCCGGGCCACCGGCCTGGTGCTCCAGGCGATGCAGGGCAAGCTCGACGGCACCTCGCTGCGGGTGCCCGTGCCCACCGGCTCGATCACCGACTTCACCGGCCTGATCAAGACCGAGGCCACCGTCGAGGAGATCAACGAGGCCTACGCGGCGGCGGCCGCCAGCGGCCCGCTGAGCAAGGTCCTCAAGTACAGCGACGAGCCGCTGGTCAGCTCGGACATCGTCCAGACCCCGTACTCGGTCACCTTCGACTCCGGCCTCACCATGAGCCAGGGCAACCTGGTCAAGGTCCTCGGCTGGTACGACAACGAGTGGGGCTACTCCAACCGCCTCGTGGACCTGGCCCTCATCGTCGGCGCCGCCAACAAGTAGGGCTGGGTGACCGACCCCACCGCCGTCCCCCGGCTGGAGGACCTGGAGTCCGCCCTGGGCGGTCTCGACGGCAAGCGCATCCTGGTCCGGGCCGACCTCAACGTCCCCCTGAGGGACGGGACGATCACCGACGACCTGCGCATCCGGGCCGCCCTGCCCACCCTGCGCTGGCTGACCGAGCGGGGGGCGCAGGTCACCGCCTGCTCCCACCTCGGTCGGCCCCAGGGTGCGCCCACGCCGGAGTCCGACATCGCCCCGGTGCGGGCCCGCCTGGCCGAGCTCATCGACGGGGTCGAGGTGAGGGACAACCTGCGCTGGAACGCCGGTGAGACGGCGAACGACCCCGCCTTCGTCGAGACGCTGATCGCCGGTCAGGACGGCTACGTCAACGACGCCTTCGGCGCGTCGCACCGGGCCCACGCCTCGATCGTCGGCCCGCCCCGGCACCTGCCCAGCGCGGCGGGCCGCCTGCTGGCCGAGGAGGTCGACGTCCTCCTGGGCTGTCGCACCAACCCCCGGCGCCCCTTCGTCGGGATCCTCGGCGGCGCCAAGGTCAGCGACAAGCTCGGCGTCATCGGCGCCCTGCTCGACGTGTGCGACAGCCTCATCATCGGCGGCGGGATGTGCTTCACCTTCCTGGCCGCCATGGGCCACCGGGTCGGCGCCTCGCTGCTGGAGGAGGACCAGGTCGCCCGGTGCAAGGAGCTCCTCGACTCCGGAGCGCCGCTCCACCTGCCGTCGGACATCACCGCCCTCGGACCGGGCGGGAAGATCGGCGACCCGTCCGCCGGTGGCGACGTCCGCCAGGTCGGGCGCGACGTCCCCGACGGCTGGATGGGCCTCGACATCGGACCCGGCACCGCGGCCGAGTTCTCCGACGTGATCCTCGACGCCCGCCAGGTCCTGTGGAACGGGCCCATGGGCGTCTTCGAGGACCCGCGCTTCGCCGCCGGTACCCGGACCGTGGCCGAGGCCGTGGCCGAGTGCCGGGGCTTCACCGTGGTGGGCGGGGGCGACAGCGCCGCCGCCGTGGCCCAGTTCGACCTGGCCGACCGCATCGACCACATCTCCACCGGCGGCGGCGCCAGCCTCGAGCTGCTCGAGCAGGGCGACCTGCCCGGCCTCGAAGCACTGAGGGCTGGGCGCACCGCCTGACCGAAAGGCTCACCACCCATGGCACGGACCCCGCTCATCAGCGGCAACTGGAAGATGCACCACAACCACTTCGAGGCCCTGGCCACGGTGCAGAAGCTCAACTACCTGCTGGGCGAGGACGCCGACCTGCCGGTCGACGTGTCGGTCCATGCGCCGTTCACCGACCTGCGCACGCTCCAGACGGCCATGGAGCAGGACAAGATGTCCATCGCGCTCGGCGCCCAGCACTGCCACTGGGAGGAGAAGGGCGCCTTCACCGGCGAGGTGTCGCCGGCGATGCTGGCCAAGCTCAACGTCCGCTACGTGATCGCCGGCCACTCCGAGCGCCGCGAGATCTTCGGCGAGACCGACGAGTGGGTGAACAAGAAGGTGCTGGCCATCCTGGCCCACGGCATGGTCCCGATCATGTGCTGCGGCGAGACGCTCGACGAGCGGGAGGCGGGGGAGACCGAGGCCAAGGTCTCCGGCCAGGTCCGCGCCGGGCTCGAGGGCGTCAGCCCCGCCCAGGTCGGTGCGCTGGTGATCGCCTACGAGCCCATCTGGGCCATCGGCACCGGCCGCACCGCCAGCGCCGAGGACGCCCAGGAGACGTGCCAGGTCGTGCGGGCCACCGTCGCCGAGGTGGCCGGCGCCGATGCCGCCGCCGCGGTGCGCATCCAGTA
>DASVEC010000509.1:0-2186 GCA_036380755.1 Iamia sp.
GGCGGGCGTCCGAGGACATGGCCCACTTCAAGCGGGTGACGATGGGCCACACGCTGGTGATGGGCCGGCTGACGTGGGAGTCGATCGGCCGGCCGCTGCCGGGGCGGCGCATCGTGGTCGTGTCCCGATCGATGCCGTCCGACCTGCCCGCCACGGTCGTCACCGCCACCTCGCCCGACGAGGGCCTCGCCGTCGCCCTCGACACCGACCCCGATCCCGTCGTGGTCGGCGGGGCGGCGATCTACGACGCCCTGCTGCCGCTCGTCCGCCGGGTGCACCGCACCACCATCGACGTCGACGTGCCCGACGCCGACACCTGGTTCCCCGACCTGCCGCCGACCGAGTGGCAGCTCGCCAGCCGCCAGCCGGGCGTCGACGAGCGCCTCACCTTCGACGTGCTGGACCGGATCGAGCCGGCCTAGCGCAGGCGCTCCAGGTCGTCCCAGAACCCCGGGTGGGTCTTGGCGACGACGCCGGGGTCGGCGACGGAGATGCCGGGGACCACCAGCCCGACCAGGGCGAACGACATGGCCATGCGGTGGTCGTCGTAGGTCTCGATGACGGCCCCGTGGGGGGTGGCGCCGGGGCGGACGATGAACCCGTCGTCGGTCTCGGTGGCATCGACCCCGATCCGGCGCAGCTCGGCCACCGAGGCGGCGATGCGGTCGGTCTCCTTGCCCCGGATGAACCCCACGCCGGTGACCTCGACCGGCCCGTCGGCGAACGCCCCCAGCACCGCCACGGTCGGTGCCATGTCCGAGAACGCCGTGAGGTCGAACGTCCCGCCGTGGAGCGGCCCGCCGGTCACGGTGACGTCCCGCCCCTCCCACACCACCGTGCAGCCCATCTGCTCGAGGACGTCGACGAGCTCGACGTCGGCCTGGAGGTCGGCGGTCGGGAGGCCCGGGACGGTCACCGTCCCGCCGGTGATGGCGGCGGCGGTGAGGACGTAGCCGGCGGTGGCGGCGTCGGCTTCGACGTCGTACTCGGTGGGCAGGTAGCCCGATCCCACCACGTCGAACTGGCTGGTGACGGCGACCAGCTGGCCGAAGGCCTCCATCACGTGGACCGTCATCGAGGTGTAGGGGGCCGAGACGAGGCGCTCGCCGCCGACGTGGATCGTGAAGCCCTCCACATCGGGCCGTCCCCCGGCGGCCAGGAGGAGCCCGGAGATGTACTGGCTCGAGATGTCGCCCGGGACGGTGACCTCGTCGCCGCCGATGGGCCCGGTCACCACGAGCGGGAGGTGGCCGGGCTCGCCCTGCTCGTCGACGGTGACGCCGAGGGCGCGGAGGGCGTCGACCAGGTCGCCCATCGGGCGCTTGCGCATCGGCTCGGCCGCATCGATCCGCACCGGGCCGTCGGCGAGCGCAGCCACGGCGGTGACGAACCGGGACGTCGTGCCGGACAGCCGGGTGAAGACCTCGACGTCCCCGGTGGGGCGTCCGGCCACGCCCTCGACCGTCACGTCGGTCCCGTCGACCGTGATCTCCGCCCCGAGCGTCCGCAGGCAGTCGATCATCGCCTCGCTGTCGTCGCTCAGGCCGGCGCCGCGGAGCACGGACCGCCCGTCGGCCAGGGCGGCGGCGACCAGCGCCCGGTTGGTGATGCTGCGGCCCCCGGGCACCCGGATCTCGACCCCGTCGGGCGGAGCGGCCAACGGCTCGACCGGATGTGGATCGCGCACTAGTCGGGCAGGTCGTCGCGGAGGCCGCGGGCGCCCTCGAGGTAGACGTGGTGGAGCTGGTCGCGCGCCCGCTCGGTGGTGAGGTGGACCATCACCCGGATGCACATGGGCGTGCCCCCGTCGATCGCCAGCTCGCGGGCGCAGATCAGCGGCACGTCGCCCAGACCGCTCTTGCGGGCGGCGGTGGCCGGGAAGGTGCTGACGACGTCCTCGGTGGCGGTGAAGAGGATGCTGATGAGGTCGTCATGGCCGACCTCGTTGCGCGCCAGCAGCGTGTCGAGCAGGGCGACGACGCGCTCCTCGATGTGCTCGGGGGTGTCGACGTCGACGGTCGTGGCGCCCCGGAGGGCTCGCACCGCAGGGGCCATGGGTCCCGACCCTATCCGTCGGGTTCCGACGACTCGGCGGCGGCGCGCTCGAGGGCGCGGACCTCGGCCTGGGTCAGGTCGCGCCACTCCCCCGGTGCCAGGGTGCGGTCGGTGATCGGCCCGATGCGGGT
>DASVEC010000510.1:0-6630 GCA_036380755.1 Iamia sp.
CCCTCCGGCCGGCTCCAGAACGGGGGCAGCCCATGCTCGGCCACGATGCGGGCCAGGGCGTCGTCGGCCTCGATCAGGCCGGCGGCGACCCGGTCGAAGGCGGCGGCGTCGAGGATCGCCCCCGGCCCGGTCACGCCTCGACCACCCGCCCGCCGGAGACCTGGAGGTGGCGGGTCCCCTCGGTGGTGACGGCGTCGAGGAAGCGACGGTCGTGCGACACGACCAGCAGCGTGCCCGACCAGGTGGCGAGGGCCTGCTCGAGCTGCTCGATGGCCGGCAGGTCGAGGTGGTTGGTGGGCTCGTCGAGCACCAGCCAGTTGGTGCCCACCGCCATCAGCAGCGCCAGCGAGGCCCGGGTCCGCTCCCCCGGCGACAGCGAGTCGGCCGGACGCGACACGTGGTCGGCACCGAGGCCGAACTTGGCCAGGAGCGACCGGGCCTCGGCCAGCGTCCACCCGGTCTCGGCCAGCACCGCGTCCAGCAACGTGGCCGAAGAGGAGAAGCGGGTGCGGAGCTGCTCCAGCTCGCCGACCCGGACCGACGGCCCGACCCAGTTCTCGCCCGCGGCCAGTGGCACCCGGCCCAGGAGGGCGTCGACGAGCGTCGACTTGCCGGCGCCGTTGGGCCCGGCGACGACCACCCGGTCGCCGCTGCGGACCTCGAGGTCGACCGGGCCGAGGCGGAAGGCGCCCCGCTCGACCACGGCATCGGTGAGCCGGGCGGCGACGGCGCCGCTGCGCTCGGCCGTAGCCAGCTCGAGCCGCAGCTCCCAGCCCTCGAAGGGCTTGTCCACCGCCTCCAGCCGCTCCAAGGCCTTCTCCGAGCGGGATGCCTTGCCCGCCAGCTTCTCGCTGCTCTGGGTGTTGAAGTGCTTGATGAACTTGTCGGTCTCGCCCGACTTCTTCACCTTGGAGACGCCCTGCAGCGACCACTCCCGGATCTGCTGGCTCTGGGCCCGCAGCTGGTCCCGGGTGGCCGAGTAGGTGGCGTAGGCCTCCTCGGCGTGACGCCGCGCCGTCGCCCGCTCGTCGAGGTAGGCCAGCCACCCGCCCGAGAACGCCCGCGCCGCCCGGGTGGGGTCGTCGAGCTCGACCACGCCGGTGACCGTGCGCTCGAGGAAGGCCCGGTCGTGGGAGACGACGACGAGGGCGCCCTGGTGCGAGCGCACCCGCTGCTCGAGCCGGGCCAGGCCGTCGAAGTCGAGATCGTTGGTGGGCTCGTCGAGCAGGAGGACGTCGGCCTGGGTGAGCAGCACGGCGGCCAGCTCGACCCGGGCGGCCTGGCCCCCGGAGAGGGTGTCGGTCGTCTGGTCGAGAACCGAGTCGGGGAGGCCGAGATCGGCGGCCACGGTGCCGAGGCGGGCGTCCACGTCGGCGGCGCCGACGGCCAGCCAGTGCTCGAGGGCGGTGGCGTAGCGATCGTCGGCCCCGGCATCGCCGGCGGCCAGCGCCGCGGTGGCGTCGTCCAGCTCGGCCTGGGCCGGGGCCACGCCGGTGCGCCGGGCGATGCGGGCCCGCCCGGTCTCCTCGGTGCGGGCCGGCTCCTGGGCCAGCAGGGCGACGATGGCGGACGGCGGCGTCACCGTGACGGTCCCGGCGTCGGGGACGACCGTGCCGGCGAGCACGCCGAGCAGGGTGGACTTGCCCACGCCGTTGGGGCCGACGAGGCCGAGACGGTCGCCCGACGAGGCCGTCAGGTCGACGTCGGCCAGGACGGTGGTGGCGCCGCGATCGAGGCTGATGCTGCGGGCGGCGAGGGTGAGGGCGGGGGTGGGAGACGGCAACGGAGACCTCCGGTCGAGGGGACGGACGGGGGGCGCGTTGCTTCAAGCCACGGCGCGACCCTACCGGAGGGTCAGGGCGGTCCAGCCGTCGTTTCGGTTCGTGGCCACGACCTCCAGGGGGGCGAAGACGGCGGCCAGCTCTGGCGGCGGGGGATCGAGGAGGCCGCTGAGGACGAGGGCTCCGCCGGGCGCGACCCGGGCGACCAGCGCCGGCGCCAGGTCGCGGAGGGCGGCGGCACCGATGTTGGCCACCACGACGGCGAAGGTCGCCTCGGGCATCTCGCCGGCGGGGCGGACGTCGATCCGGTCGGCCACGCCGTTGCGCTCGGCATTGGCGCGCGTGGCCGTCACCGCCGCCGGGTCGATGTCGACGGCGATCGCGCTCGGCGCCCCCAGCAGCACGGCGGCGATGGCCAGCACCCCGCTCCCGCACCCGACGTCGAGCACGACGTCGCCGGGATCGAGGATCCGTTCGAGCGCGGCGAGGCACAGCCGGGTGGTCGGGTGGGCGCCGTGGCCGAACGTCGGGCCCGGGTCGATCTCGACCACCACCTCCTCCGGTGCGACCGGCCCGAGCGGGACCCACGGCGGCCGCACCACGACTCGCCCCGCCCGCACGACCCGGGCGTGCTCCCGCCACCCGTCCCGCCCGTCGTCGACATCGACGATCTCGACCGCCCACCGGTCGCCGAGGGCCGAGCGCAGCGCCTCGACCCCACCGTCGGGGACGTCGACCCGCAGCCGGACGGTCCCGTCGTCGGCCGCCTCCTCGCCCACGGCGCTGACGCCGGCGCCCCACAGCAGCCCCGAGACGAGGTCGACGTCGCCCGCCGCGACGCGCACCTCCGCAGCCTCGGCCATGGACACAGTCAAGCCGCCGGAGTATTGTCCGATGGATGTCGGACGTCAGCCATCCATCGGATGAGGCGTCTCGAACGGCGCCGACGCTGCCCGACTACGACCTCGAACCCGAGGTCAGGGCGGACACGCCCACCCAGCTCAAGGCGCTCGGTCACCCCGTCCGCAACGCCATCCTCCACATGATCGTCGAACGGGCCGCGACCACCAGCGAGCTGGCCGCGGCGGTGGGCAAGAGCCACGGGACGGTGGCCCACCACCTCAAGGTGCTCGAGGACGCCGGGCTCGTGCGGGTGGTGCGCACCCGTCAGGTCCGCTCGATCACCGAGAGCTACTGGGGTCGCACCGGCCGCACGATCATGATCGCCAAGCCACCGGGCGAGGAGGAGGACGAGACCATGTTCGTCCGCGAGGCCCTGCGGGTCTTCGTGCCCGGCGAGCACCACCACGGCTACACGACGTTCCGCTACGCCCGCATCAGCGCCGACCAGGTCGACGCCTTCGGCGCCCGCCTGAACGACCTGGTGCAGGAGTTCCTCCAGCTCGAGCGGTCGGGCGACACGGTCTACGGGCTGCTGGTCGCGCTGCAGCCGACCGACGAACCGGCGCTACCGGACCGCCGTCCCGACGAGGAGGTCGACGATGCCTGAACGGATCCGGCTCGGTGCCAGCTACCGCAAGGTCTACGCCGCCAGCGTCATCTCCAACCTGGGCGACGGCGTGGCCCAGATCGGCTACCCGTGGCTGGCCTCGGCCGTCACCCGCAACCCGCTGCTGGTGGCCAGCGTGGTCGTCGCCCAACGGCTCCCCTGGCTCCTCTTCACCCTGCCGGCCGGCGTCATCACCGACCGGGTCGACCGGCGCAAGGCCATGATCGTCATGGACCTGCTGCGCGCCACCCTCACGCTGGGCGTGGCCGGAGGCGTCCTCCTCCTCGGCGACGGCCTGCCCGACCCCGACTCGCTGACCTCGGTCGAGGGCACCCGCACCGGCCTGTACGTCGTCGTGCTGCTGGCCAGCCTGCTCCTGGGGTGCGCCGAGGTGCTGCGGGACAACTCGGCCCAGACCATCCTCCCCGCCATCGTCCCGGCCGAGCACCTGGAGCGGGCCAACGGCCGGATGTGGTCGGCCGAGCAGGTGGCCAACGAGTTCATCGGGCCCCCGCTCGGCAGCTTCCTCCTGGCCAGCGCCTTCGTCCTCCCCTTCCTGCTCGACGCCGGCACCTTCGCCGTGGCGGGTGCCCTCATGGCCCTCGTCGCCGGCGAGTTCCGCAGCAAGCGGGCCGGCGGCGAGTCCGATGCCGAGGTCGCGCCCACCTCGTGGACCACGGACCTGAAGGAGGGCGTCCGCTGGCTGTGGCAGCACGGCCTGCTCCGGACGCTGGCCATCACCCTCGGCGGGCTCAACGCCGTGGGCGCCATGCAGATCGGCACCATGGTCCTGTTCGCCCAGGAGGTGCTGCGGACCTCGCCGCTCGAGTTCTCCGTCCTCACCATGGGCGGGGCGCTGGGCGCGGTGGCCGGCGGCTACCTGGCCGCCCCGATCCGGGAGCGACTGGGCAGCGGGCCCAGCCTGTGGCTGACGCTCGGGATCGGCGTCGTCGTCCCGCTCGTGATCGGGCTGACGTCGACCTGGCCCGTCGTGGTGGTCGCCTTCGCCGCCTTCGGCATCACGTCGGTGATCTGGAACGTGATCACCGTCTCGCTCCGCCAGACGATCATCCCCGACCACCTCCTCGGCCGGGTCAACAGCGTCTACCGCTTCTTCGGCTGGGGGATGATGCCGATCGGCACCGCCCTGGGCGGGCTGGTCGTCGTCATCGCCGAGCCGCTGTGGGGGCGGGCGACGGCCCTGCGGGCGCCATGGCTCGTCAGCGCCGCCATCGGTCTCGCCATCGCCGCCTACGCCATCCCCCGCCTCACCACCGAGCGCATGGACGCGGCCCGCGCCGCCGCCCTCGCCGAGGATCCCAACCTCGTCGAGACCGAGACCGGCGCCTGATCAGACCGCGACCGTCGTGTCCTCGGCCCAGGGGGTGACGCCGAGCTGGCGGCCGGCGTCCTCCAGCACGGCCATGACCTCGAGCGTGGCCCCCAGCGGCATGATCTCGCTCTCGGTCCGGCCCTCGCGCACGGCGTCGGTGACCTCGACCAGCTGGTGGCTGTAGCCGATGCCGACCGGCGGCAGGTCGACCCGCTCGGGCTCGGCCCCGAGCCGGCGCAGGGTGAAGCCGTGGGGGTGGTGGAAGCGGGGCCTGAGCTCGATCGACCCCTCGGTGCCGTCGATGCGGGCCCGCCCCACCGAGGGGCTGAGGATCGAGCTGGTGAGGGTGGCGGTGGCGCCACCCTCGTGGACGAGGAGCAGGGCGGCCTCGGCGTCGACCCCCGTCTCGGTGAGCGCCCCCCGGGCGATCACCTCGGTCGGCGGGCCGAGCACCAGGTGGGCCAGGGCCACGACGTAGACGCCGAGGTCGAGGAGGGCACCGCCACCCAGGGCCGGGTCGTAGAAGCGGTTGGTGAGGTCCTTCGGCGCGGCGATGCCGAGGTCGGCCTGGACCGACCGGACCTCGCCGATGGCGCCGTCGGCCAGCAGCTCCCGCACCCGCCCGACGGCCGGGTGGAACCGGGTCCACATGGCCTCCATGGCGAAGACGCCGGCGGAGCGCGCCGCCTCGACGACCTGCTGCGAGCCGGCCAGGGTGGCCGTGAACGCCTTCTCGACCAGCACGTGCTTGCCGGCGGCGATGGCGGCCAAGGCGATGGCGTGGTGCTGCGGGTGGGGCGTGGCGATGTAGACGACGTCGACGTCGGGGTCGTCGATCAGCGCCCGGTAGCTGCCGTGGGCCCGCGGTCTGTCCTGGCCCACTCGCCTGACGCCTCGCCGGGCGGCCGCGTGGTGCAGGGCGGCGAAGGCGTCGGCCCGCTCGAGCGACCGCGACCCGACCGCCGCCAGCCGGGCCCCCGGCACCAGGGGCAGGTCCAAGGCGACCGCCCCGGCGATCCGTCCTGGCCCCGCGAATCCCCAGCGGACGTCCTCGGTGCTCATGGGTCGGAGCCTCCCATACGACCGGCACACTGGATCGGTGACCGCCCCACCCGCCTCGGCCGCCGGATCGTTCGCCATCGGCGGCGACCTCCCGGTCCACCGCCTCGGCTTCGGCGCCATGCGTCTCAAGCGCGCGTCGGCGGAGCCCACGCCGGACGAGCGGGAGGCGGCGTACGCCGTCCTGCGCCGGGCCGTCGAGCTCGGCGTGACCCTGATCGACACGGCTCCGCTCTACGGCCCCAGCGAGGACCTGATCGGCGAGGCCTTCCCGACCTATCCCGACGGCGTCCACATCGCCACCAAGGTCGGCATCGTCCACACCGGCGACGCCTTCGTGCACCGGGGCCGGCCCGAGCAGATCCGGGAGGACTGCGAGCGCAGCCTCCGACGGCTGCACCTCGACGTGATCCCGCTGTCACAGCTCCACGACATCGACCCCGACGTGCCCATCGAGGAGAGCGTCGGCGGGCTGGCCGAGCTGCAGCGCGAGGGCAAGGTCCACCACATCGGGCTGTCGAACGTCGACGTCGACCAGCTCCGCCGGGCCCAGGCCGTCGCCCCGATCGCCAGCGTCCAGAACCGCTTCAGCCTGGCCCAGCGCGCCTCGGCCGACGTGCTCGCCGTCTGTGCCGCCGAGGGCATCGCCTTCCTCCCGTGGCAGCCCCTCGCCCACGACGGTCTCTCGCCCGACGGCGACCGCGCCCTGGCCGACGCCGCCACCCGTCTCGACGCCACGCCCCGCCAGATCGCCCTGGCCTGGGTGCTCGGGCACTCTCCGGTCGTCGTCGCCATCCCCGGCACCGGGAGCATCGCCCACCTGGAGGAGAACGTCGACGCCGCCCGCCTCGAGCTCACCCCCGACGAGCGCGCCGCCCTCGACGCCGCCTGAGACGCGCCGGTGCGGCCCGCGGGGAGCGGGCCGGCATCGGCGTTCGGGGGTCAGG
>DASVEC010000511.1:0-5102 GCA_036380755.1 Iamia sp.
GAGCACCTCGCCCGAGGCGACCCGGATCTGCTCCCGGACGAGGTCGATGCCCGACACCAGCTCGGTGACGGGGTGCTCGACCTGGAGGCGGGTGTTCATCTCCAGGAACCAGAACTCGCCGTCCTGGTAGAGGAACTCGACCGTGCCGGCGTTGTAGTAGCCGCACGCCTTGGCCACCTTCACGGCCGCCTCGCCCATCGCCTGGCGGGTCTCGGCCGGGAACTCGGGCGCCGGCGACTCCTCGATCAGCTTCTGGTGGCGCCGCTGGGCCGAGCAGTCACGCTCGCCGACCCAGACCACGTTGCCGTGGGTGTCGCCGATGATCTGCATCTCGACGTGGCGCGGCTTGGTCAGGTAGCGCTCGACGTAGCACTCGTCGCGGCCGAAGCCCTTGAGCGCCTCGGACTGGGCCGACTCGAGGGCGGAGTGGGCCTCGGCCGCGCTGTTCACCACGCGCATGCCGCGACCGCCGCCGCCGTAGGCCGCCTTGATGGCGACCGGCCAGCCGAACTCCTCGCCGAAGGCCACGACCTCGTCGCCGGAGGTGAGGAACTCGGTGGTGCCGGGGACGCCCTCGACGCCGGCCTCCTGGGCCGCGATGCGGCTGGAGACCTTGTCGCCCATGACCTCGATGGCCTCGGGCGGTGGGCCGATGAAGGTGACGCCCCGCTCGGTGATGGCTCGGGCGAAGTCGGTGTTCTCGGAGAAGAAGCCGTAGCCGGGGTGGACGCCGTCGGCCCCGCTCTGCTCGATGACCTCGAGGATCTTCTCGGTGTTCAGGTAGCTGTCGGCCGCCGTCTCGCCACCCAGGGCGTAGGCCTCGTCGGCGATCCGGACGTGCAGGGCGTCACGGTCGAGCTCGGAGTAGACGGCGACCGTCTGCACGCCCAGCTCCTGGCAGGCACGGATGACCCGGACGGCGATCTCGCCCCGGTTGGCGATGAGGATCTTCGAGAGCACGGGTGCATTGCTAATGGGTCGGGGGAGGCCGAGGCCAGCACGCTCATGTGGTTGTGTACCGGTCGTGACCACGTTCGGGTTGGACCAGGTGCGGGCGGCGGTGGCGGGGACGCGGTTCGCCGACGTCCGGTGGGTGGCGTCGACCGGTTCGACCAACGCCGACCTGCTGGCCCTGGCGGCCGACGGCGCCGGCGAGGGGGTGGTGCTGGGGGCCGATCACCAGACCGCCGGGCGGGGTCGCCGGGGGCGCACCTGGGAGGCCCCGCCGGACACGTCGATCCTGGTGTCGGTGCTGGTCCGGCCGCCGGCGCCCGCCTTCGACCTGGTGACACCGGCGGTCGCGGTGGGCGCCGCGGCCGCGGTCGAGTCGGCGGTGGGGGTCGCCCCCGGCGTGAAGTGGCCGAACGACCTGGTGGTCGGGGGGCGCAAGCTGGCCGGGATCCTGGCCGAGGCGTCGTGGCCCCCGGGGGCCGACATCGCCTCGGGCTGGCAGGAGCCGTCCCCGTCGACGCGGGTGCCGGTGGTGGTCGGGATGGGCCTGAACGTGCTCTCGTCGGGGCGGGCGCCCGAGCTCGACGGCCTGGCCATCGCCTGCGACGAGCTGGGCGGTGCCGTCGCCACCCGGGAGGATCTGGTGGCCGCCTGGCTGGTCGAGCTCGATCGCTGGTACGGCCGGGCGGTCGACCCCACCGGCCGGGACGAGCTGTGGGCCGAGTGGCGGCGTCGATCGGCCACCCTGGGCCAGCGGGTCCGGGTCGACCTGGGCGCCGACGACCTTGAGGGCGAGGCCGTCGACGTCACCCCCGGCGGCCAGCTCGTCGTCCGCACCCTCGAGGGCGAGCTCCGCACCCTCGCCGTCGGCGACGTCACCCACCTCCGCCCCCTCTGAGGGGGCGGGTCTACGACCCGGCGCGGCGACCGGCGCGGCGACCGAGCCGGTAGCTGGCCAGGGCGATGGCGGCCACGGCGAGCGCCCCGCCCGCACCGAGGCCGAGCAGCGCCAGGCGCTGGCGGTCCTTGCACCGGTCATCCATCTCGTCCGCCTCGGCCAGGAGCTCCTCGGCCGTGAGACCGGAGTCGTGGAGCGCGTCGGGGTCGTCGCTCGCGCCCTGCAGGTCCGTGGCCCGGACGCGCAGCTGCGTCGGCCCCCGCAGGTCGATGCGCAGCGCCGTCCCGCACGGCAGGTCCTTGGCCCCGCTGAGCTCCAGCTGGGTGGCGACCAGGCCCAAGGCGCCGACGGCGGCCACCGATGCCACGATCAGCGCGATCCACCGCCGGTGCCCGTCCATCGCCGGGACGCTAGCGGTGATGCTCAGGGGTCGAGCGACGACGCCTGGAGGGTGGCGAAGGCGGCGATGGCCGACCGGGTGACCTGGCCGGGGGCTGATCCGAGGGCGACGCCGTCGACGGTGGCGATGGGCTGGACGTCGCGAGTGGAGCTGGTGAGGAAGGCCTCGTCGGCCGACCGGAGGTCGTCGAGCGTCAGCGACTCGGACTCCTCCGCCTCGCAGACCTCGAGCACCAGCTCCCGGGTGATGCCGGCCAGGCAGGCGGTGGCGAGCGACGGGGTCAGCAGCCGGCCGCCGCGGACCACGAAGACGTTGGAGCCGGTGCCCTCGCTCAGCCGGCCGTGGACGTCGGCGAAGATCGCCTCGCTGGCGCCCGCATCGTGGGCCCGGGCCAGGGCGAGGACGTTCTCGGCGTAGGACGTCGACTTCACCCCCGCCAACCCGCCGGTGGGATTGCGGGTGAACGGCACCGTCGCCACCGCGGCCGTGGCCGGCCAGGTCGACGGCGGGCCGGTCACGACCAGGACCGTCGCCCCGTCGGTGCCCCGCTCGCTCCCGGCCGGCCCGGGCCCGCCGGTGACCGTGAGCCGCAGCCGCCCGACCTCGGCACCGTCGGCCCGGGCCGCGCCGACCACGGCGGTGCACGCGGCCCGCAGGTCGTCGTCCGCCAGCCCGACGTCGAGCGCGAGCGATGCCGCCGACCGCCGCAGCCGCCGCAGGTGGCGGGTCAGGGCGAACGGCGTGTCGTCGACCACCTTCATCGTCTCGAAGATCCCGTCGCCGACGGTCAGACCGTGGTCGGACACCGGGATGCGGGCGTCCGCGGTCGGTCCCACGACACCGTCGAGCCAACTCCAGGACGTCATGAGCCAAACCCTATGACGTCCTCCGACCCCACCCGCCGCCCTGAAGGGGTCGGCTGCGCCGACACTGCCTACATTCGTAAGGTGCACATCGAGTTCACCGACGAGCAGGAGGCGCTGCGGGCCGTCGTGCGCGACTTCGCCGCCACCGCCATCGCCCCCCACGCCGAGGCCTGGGACCGCGACCACACCTTCCCCGTCGAGGTCGTCCAGCAGATGGGGGAGCTCGGGCTGTTCGGCATCCCCTTCCCCGAGGAGTACGGCGGCGGTGGGGCCGACCTCACCACCCTCTGCATCGCCATCGAGGAGCTGGGCCGGGTCGACCAGTCGATGGCCATCACCCTGGAGGCCGGGGTCGGGCTGGGCGCCAACCCGATCTACCGCTTCGGCTCCGAGGAGCAGAAGCAGCGCTGGCTGCCGGACCTGTGCGCCGGTCGCGCCCTCGGCGGGTTCGGTCTGACCGAGCCGGAGGCCGGCAGCGACGCCGGCGGCACCCGCACCCGGGCCGTGCTCGACGAGGCCGCGGGGGAGTGGGTGCTCAACGGCGAGAAGGCCTTCATCACCAACTCGGGCACGCCGATCACCTCGATCACGACGGTCACCGCCCGCACCGACCCGCCCGGCAGCACCAAGCCCGAGATCAGCAACATCGTCGTCCCCTCGGGCACCCCCGGGCTGACGGTGGCGCCGCCCTACCGCAAGATGGGCTGGCACGCCTCCGACACCCACGGCCTCGCCTTCCAGGACCTGCGGGTCCCCGAGGACCACCTGCTCGGCGAGCAGGGCCGGGGCTTCGCCAACTTCCTGTCGATCCTCGACGAGGGCCGCATCGCCATCGCCGCCCTGGCGGTCGGCGTGATCCAGGCCTGCCTCGACGACTCGGTGGCCTACGCCAAGGAGCGCAACGCCTTCGGCCGCCCCATCGGCGCCTACCAGGCCACCGCCTTCCGCTGCGCCGACCTGGCGGTGATGGCCGAGACGGCCCGCCTGCTGACCTACCAGGCCGCCTGGCTCCACGACGTCGGCCGCCCCTACGCCCAGGCCGCGGCGATGGCCAAGCTCCACGCCACCGAGGCCGCCGTCACCGCCACCCGCCACGCCACGCAGGTGTTCGGCGGTTACGGCTTCATGGACGAGACGCCCGTCAGCCGGCACTACCGCGACTCCAAGATCCTCGAGATCGGCGAGGGCACCAGCGAGGTCCAGCGCCTCGTCATCAGCCGCGGTCTGGGCCTACCCGTCGAACGGTAGATTCCCGGGGTGGCGAGACGACGGGGGGGAGCCAGGCTGCGCCGTACCTGGCCCCAGCGGATCCTGATCCTGGTGAACGCATCGGCGGTGGTCGCGGCCGCCGTCACCGCCGGCGCGCTGGCCTACTCGAACGACCAGGTCTCGCAGATCAAGCGCAACGTCTTCGACAAGGACGTCCTCGTCTCCCCCGAGGAGACCGAGCCGGGCGACGCCCAGAACTACCTGCTCGTCGGGGTCGACGACGGCACCGGCGCCCAGGGCTCGGCGGCGGAGGCCCGCGAGATCGGGGGCAAGCGCACCGACTCGATCATGGTCCTGCGGGTCGACCCGGCGGCGGTGAGCGCCTCGGTGCTGTCGTTCCCCCGCGACCTGCTCGTCGACATCCCCGGCCACACCACCCGCGCCCGCATCAACACCGCCTTCGAGACCGGCGGCCCCGAGCTGCTCGTCCTCACCATCGGGCAGAACTTCGGCATCCCGATCCATCACTACGTCGAGATCAACTTCGCCGGGTTCCAGAAGCTGGTCGAGGTCGTGGACGGCGTGCCCGTCTACTTCCCGCACCCGACCCGCAGCGAGGGCGGCAGCGACACCAACGACCCGACGGTCGAGCTCGACATCCCCGCCGCCGGGTGCTGGGTGCTCGGGCCCCGCCAGGCGCTCGGCTTCGCCCGGGTCCGGAAGGACTACCAGGTCCAGGACGCCGACGGGCGCTGGCACACCGACCTGGGCGGCGACT
>DASVEC010000512.1:0-4191 GCA_036380755.1 Iamia sp.
GCCACACGGTGCGCCCCGGCCCGGCCGGGGCGCACCGCCGCGCGTTGCTGGTCTGGTCGGCCTCGCTGCGCTCGCCCTCCGTGTCGCGGGCTCCGGGGGCCAACGTTGGGCCGTCGTTCACCGATCGTTCACCTCCACCCGGGGAGCCGTCCACCTGCCCTCCGTACCTTGCGCGGCGGGCCCCGTCGTGGGGCCGTCCCTGGACCCCTCTGAGGAGACCACATCACAATGCACACCCGAGTCCGCCGGGCCGGCCTGGCCACCCTGGCCGCCGCCCTCCTGCTGACCGCCTCCGCCTGCGGCAACGACAACACCGACGACGAGGGCAGCGCCTCCGACGCCACTGTGCCCGAGGAGGAGGCCGGGTCGCTCGAGGGCAGCATCAGCATCTCCGGCTCCTCCACCGTCGAGCCCATCTCGACGGCGGTGGCCGAGGCCTTCCGCCGTCAGGCCGACGGCGTCGACATCACGGTCGAGGGCCCCGGCACCGGTGACGGGTTCGAGCTCTTCTGCGGGGGCGAGACCGACATCTCCGACGCCTCCCGCCCGATCGACGAGGACGAGATCGCCGCGTGCGAGGAGTCCGGCGTCGAGTTCATCGAGCTCGAGGTCGGCATCGACGGCATCTCGGTCATCACCTCGCCCGACAACGCGCTCGAGTGCCTGAACTTCGCCGACCTCTACGCCCTGATCGGCCCGGAGTCCGAGGGTGTCGACAACTGGAGCGGGGCCCAGGACCTGGCCACCGAGCTGGGTTCGGACACCGAGCTCCCCGACGAGGGCCTCACCATCACCGCTCCCGGTGAGGAGTCCGGCACCTACGACAGCTTCATCGAGATCGCCCTGGGCGACATCGCCGAGGCCCGTCTCGAGGAGGGTGCGATCACCGAGGACCAGGCCGAGACCACCCGCACCGACTACGCCGCCCAGTCCGACGACAACGCCATCATCGAGGGCGTCGCCGCCGAGGCCGGTGGTCTGGGCTGGGTCGGCTTCGCCTTCGCCGACCTCGCCGACAACGTCAAGAAGATGCCGGTCGCGGCCGAGCCCGGTGGCGACTGCGTCGAGCCGTCGGCCGAGACCATCCAGGACGGCAGCTACCCCATCTCGCGGAGCCTCTACATCTACGTGAACAAGGCCAAGGCCGAGGAGAGCAAGGCGCTGACCGCCTTCGTCGACTTCTACCTCGAGGGCCTGAGCGACTTCGTCGAGGGCGCCGACTACATCGCCCTCGCCGACGACGCCGGCACCACGACGGCGTGGGCGGACAAGACGACCGGGACCCAGGTCACCGAGTAGTCCGACCCCTCACGGTCACCTGACGACGAGGAGGCCCCGGCGCGGCGATGCGCCGGGGCCTCCTCCGTTCCCCGGGCCTTCGCCACCCAAGGTTGGGGCCCTGTTCACCCCCCGTTCACCCTCGGCGACCCGCCCCGCCACCTGCCCTCCGTAGGTTGCGCGGTGTACCCCGAGACCTCCCCCAGGACCGCGATGAGCACCGTCACCGGCGAGACCCCCGCCCCTGTCAGCCTGGCCGAGCTGTCCCGCCGTGACGGGCGGACCGCCGTCGACAACCTGGTCGGCAAGGTGCTGGCCGGGGCCGGGCTGCTGGCCATCGTGATCAGCCTGCTGATCATCTGGTCGCTGCTCAAGGACTCGGTCGCCTTCCTGACCGACGTCGATCTGGGCAAGCTCACCGGCGACACCTGGCGCCCCCGCAGCGACCGCTACGGGATGATGGCCCCGCTGACCGGGACCCTCTGGGTGACCCTGGTGGCCGCCCTCCTCGCCTGCCCGGTCGGTCTCGGTGCGGCGATCTACCTCTCCGAGTACGCCAAGCCCCGCGTCCGGCGGATCGTCAAGCCGATCATCGAGGTGCTGGCCAGCATCCCGTCGGTGGTCGTCGGCGTCTTCGCCTTCCGCTTCATCGCCCCGCAGCTCGTCCAGCGGATCTTCACCGACAGCCCGACCTTCAACCTGCTGGTCGCCGGGCTCGGCGTGGGCCTGCTCTGCATCCCGCTGATGACCTCGGTGTCCGAGGACGCCCTGCGGGCCGTGCCCCAGGCGATGCGGGAGGCGTCCTACGGCATCGGGGCCAAGAAGATCACCACGGTCGTCCGGGTCGTCGTGCCCGCCTCGATCTCGGGTCTGGTCGCGGCCATGATCCTCACCGTCTCCCGGGCCGTGGGCGAGACGATGGTCGTGTACCTCGCCGGTGGCGGGACACCGATCACGGCGAAGACCCCTCTCGACCCCGGCGTCACCATCACCTCGGCCATGACGGGCGTGCTGACCGGCAGCGACCAGCAGGCCGGCGGCGCCGCCTACGAGTCGGTGTTCTTCCTCGGCCTGGTGCTGTTCCTCCTGACCCTGTCGCTCAACATGATCGCCTCCCGCTTCGTGCGCCGGGTGCGGATCACCTTCTGAGGAGGTCGCGACCATGAGCGTCATCCCCACCCACGTCACCCGCGAGGCCGTCGAGGCCCGGCTGCGAGGCGAGAAGGCCGACGTCGCCGGCGTGGCCTTCCGCTACCTGCTGCTCGCCTGCCTGGGCCTCGTCCTGGTCACCCTGATCGCCCTGCTCTGGGACGTCCTCGACGACGCCATCCCCTACCTCGGCGACCGGGGCCTGGTCGACTTCATCACCCGCTACACCTCGCCCCGGGCCGAGGTCGCCGGCGTGTACCAGGCCCTCATGGGCACCATCCAGATGGGGATCATCATCATCGTGGTGGCCTTCCCCCTCGGTGTGGCCACCGCGGTGTACCTCGAGGAGTACGCCGGCGACAACATCCTCACCCGGACCATCGAGGTCGTCATCCGCAACCTGGCCGGCGTCCCGGCCATCGTCTACGGCCTCCTCGGTGCCGCCCTCTTCGCCCGGGGCGGGTTCGAGTTCCTCACCGGCACCACGTCGCTGCTCTCGGCCGGGCTCACGCTGTCGATCCTGGTGCTGCCGATCGTGGTGATCACCTCGGCCGAGGCGATCCGCTCGGTGCCCGCCTCGCTCCGCGAGGGCGGCTACGGCGCCGGCGCCACCCGCTGGGAGGTCGTGCGGACGCTCGTCCTCCCCAACGCCTTCCCCGGCATCCTCACCGGCACGATCCTGGGCCTGGCCCGCGGGCTGGGCGAGGCCGCCCCGCTGCTCCTGATCGGCGCCAAGGGCTACCTGACCGGCGGGGAGTTCGGCGACCTCAAGGGCAACTTCACGTCGCTGCCCTACATCATCGCCGACTGGACGAAGCTCCCCTCGGGCCAGGGCTGGCCGGACAACACCGCCGCCGCCATCCTCGTGACCCTCGTGGTGATCCTGGGGATCAACGCCGTCGGCATCTACCTCCGCAACCGCTTCGAGAAGAACAGCTCCAGGTGACCTCCATGAACTCATCTGTCCCTCCCATCTCCACCGAGGCCCGCACCATGACCGACCGCCCCGACCTCGAGAAGTCGGCGCCGACGCCCGAGCCGGGCGCCGCCATGGCGGCCACCGCGACCGGTACCACCGTCTTCGACGTCGACGACCTGTCGGTGTACTACGGCGACTTCCGGGCCGTGCGGGACGTCAAGCTCGACATCAAGGAGCACGAGGTCACCGCCTTCATCGGCCCGTCGGGCTGTGGCAAGACCACGGTGCTGCGGTGCTTCAACCGCATGAACGACCTCATCGAGATCGCCCGGGTCGAGGGCAACCTCCGCTACCACGGCGTCGACCTCTACGACAGCCGGGTCAACCCGGTCGAGGTCCGGCGCCGGATCGGGATGGTCTTCCAGAAGCCCAACCCGTTCCCCAAGTCGATCTACGACAACGTGGCCTACGGCCCGCGCACCGCCGGCATCGCCAAGAAGGGTGCCGCCCTCGACGAGATCGTCGAGCGCAGCCTCCGCCAGGCCGCCCTGTGGGACGAGGTCAAGGACCGCCTCAAGGCCTCGGGCCTCGGGCTCTCGGGGGGTCAGCAGCAGCGGCTCTGCATCGCCCGGGCCCTCGCCACCAACCCCGAGGTCATCCTCATGGACGAGCCCTGCTCGGCCCTCGACCCCATCGCCACGGGCCGCATCGAGGACCTCATGGAGGAGATCAAGGCCGAGTACACGATCATCATCGTGACCCACAACATGCAGCAGGCCGCCCGGGTGAGCGACCGCTGCGCCTTCTTCACCACCGAGGTCAACGAGACCAGCGACACCCGCACG
>DASVEC010000513.1:0-2716 GCA_036380755.1 Iamia sp.
CGGTACCGGCTGTTGAGCGGGACCAGCACCGCGCCGGCCAGGTAGGTGCCGAAGGAGGCGGCGATCCAGCGCAGGCTGTTGGGTGCCCAGAGGGCGACCCGGTCACCGGGCTCGACCCCGGCGGCGACCAGGGCCCGCGCCGCGGCCACCGAGTGGTCGAAGAGATCCTGGAACGTCCAGCGGGTGCCGTCCTCGCCCACGACGGCCTCGACGTCGGGCCACCGCCGGGCGGCGACGACCAGCGCGTCGCAGATCGTCGACGGCTCCCGCACCGGCCTCAGGCCAGCTCGAGGACCAGGGCCGAGCCCATGCCGCCGCCGGCGCACATGGCGACGACGCCGATCTGGCCACCCCGGCGGCGCAGCTCGTGGAGCATGGTGACGACCATGCGGGCGCCGGTGGCGGCGATGGGGTGGCCCAGGCCGCACCCGCTGCCGTTGACGTTCATGATGTCGGGGTCGATGTCGAGCCGCCGGGAGGTGGCCACCGCCACCGAGCAGAAGGCCTCGTTCACCTCGAACAGGTCGACGTCGGCCAGGGTCAGCCCGGCCCGCTCGAGGGCCTTGGGGATGGCGAGGGTCGGGGCCAGACCGGTCTCGACGGGGTCGATGCCGACCGACGCCCACGAGCGGATGCGGGCCAGCGGGGCCAGGCCGTGGGCGGTGGCGAAGCCGTCGGACGTGAGCATCACCGCGGCGGCCGCGTCGTTGAGCCCGGCGGCGTTGCCGGCGGTGACGGTGGCGCCCTCGATCTCGGGGTGCAGCACCGGCAGCGACGCCAGCCGCTCGAGGCTGGTGTCGGGCCGGGGGTGCTCGTCGTCGACGAAGCTCGACCCGTCGGGGAGCGGCACGGGCACGATCTCCTGGGCGAAGCGGCCATCGTCGCGGGAGGTGGCCGCCCGGTGGTGCGAGTGCAGGGCCCACTCGTCGGAGGCCTCGCGGCTGATGCCGGCCAGACGGGCCGTGTTCTCGCCCACGGTGAGCGCCATGTCGAACGCCGGCGCCTCGGGCGTGGGGGTGTGGCTGGGCGACATCCAGGGCTCGCCCCCCTTGGTGCCCATCACCATCGTGCTGAGGCTCTCCGTGCCGCCGGCGATCACCGCCTTGTCCATGCCGGCCATGATCGAGCCGGCGGCGATCTGGATGGCGCTGAGCCCGGCGGCGCAGTGCCGGTTGTCGGCCATCCCGGGGACGCCGGTGAGGCCCAGCTCGACGGCGGTGTGGCGGGCGATCACGCCCCCGCCCTGGAGCGACTCGGCCAGCACCAGGTCGTCGATCTCGTCGGCGGGGATGTCGGCCCGGTCGACCACCTCCTGCACGGCCACCCGGGCCAGGGCGAAGGCGTCGACGCCGGCACCGGCCAGGGCGCCCTTGTGGGCCCGCCCGATCGGGGTGCGGGTCGCGGCCACGATCACGGCTCGGTCCATGGGTGTGGCAACGTAGAGCGAAATGAACGCCGGTTCAAGAGAGAGGAACCCGTGTGGGAGCTCCTGATGCGAGCGGGGACGCCGCCAGCCGCCGCGAGCAGCGCCGCCGCCGCCACCAGCACTTCAGCCGCGAGCAGTTCCTCGACGCGGCCGAGGAGATCTTCGGCCGCAAGGGCTACCACGAGACGACGCTGAAGGAGGTGGCCGAGCAGGCCGAGTTCTCGGTCGGGTCCGTCTACTCGTTCTTCGAGAACAAGGAGGACCTGTTCCGGCAGATCTTCCTGCGCCGCGGCGGGCAGTTCATGCCCGAGATCCGCGAGGTGCTGGGCGACGTCGGCGACGACCCGTTGGCCGCCCTCCACCGCCTGGTCGACTTCGAGGTCCGGTGGTTCCGTCGCCACCCGCACTTCGGCCGGCTGTTCCTGCGCCACGCCAGCCCGACGCTCCTGCCGTCGGAGGGGGCGCAGGACGCCGTCCTCACGTCGAACTACCACGAGTCCATGGCCCTCCAGTCCGACCTGATCCGCAAGGGCCAGGCGGCCGGGGTGCTGCGCGCCGGCGACCCCGAGGTGCTGGCCCGGGTGTTCTCCGGGATGATCGCCACGTTCCAGTCGCTCGACCCGGCGGTGATGTCCGACGATCCGTCGGTCGGCGAGCGCATGACCCTCGCCGAGCTGCACGACCTGATCGAGGCCACCTTCCGGCGCCCGGAGCCGTCCGATGGCTGACGACCCGTCCACCGGCCCACGGGCCCCCGAGGGCGACTGGCTGGGCACGCCGCACCTCCGCTTCGAGCGCCACGGTGTCCTGGCCCGGTGCGTCGTCGACCGGCCCGAGGCCCGCAACGCCCTCACCCCGGCCATGTACTTCGGCATCCGCTACGCCGTCGACCACGTCAACCGCGAGCCCGACCTCGCCGGCCTCCTGATCACCGGCACCGGCGACGTCTTCATGCCCGGCGGCGAGCTGGGCGGGCGTGACGACGACAGCTGGGTCGACCTGGGCCGGCTGCTCTCGATGGACAACACGCCGTTCGACGCCGTGCGGCGCTCCCGCAAGCCGATCGTCTGCGCCGTCAACGGCCTGTGCCAGGGCGGTGGCCTGATGATCGCCATGCTCTCCGACGTCACCGTCGCCTCCGATCGGGCCACCTTCCGGGCGCCCGAGCTGCTGCGGGGCATCGCCGACACGAACTACGCCCAGGTCCTGCCCCGCCAGATCGGGCCGGCCCGGGCCCGGGACATGCTCATGACCGGCCGGGTGATCGACGCCGCCACCGCGCTCGAGTGG
>DASVEC010000514.1:0-10016 GCA_036380755.1 Iamia sp.
TGAGGGTGCCGTCGGCCTCGGCCTCGTCGATCATCTGGCGGGCGATGCGGTCCTTGACCGAGCCGGCGGGGTTGCCGCCCTCGAGCTTGGCCAGCAGGCGCACCCGGGGGTTCGGGCTGAGCTGGCTGACATCGACGATCGGGGTCTCCCCGATGAGCTCGGTGATCGAGTTGTAGACGGCCACGGGAGCTCCGAGGTGGATCGCGGGACACGTCCACCCGGAAACCCGAGTGGACCACTCAGGAATCCTAACCCGAGAGCACCACCTGCTCCTCACGGATGGCCCGCCCGTCGAGGAGGAACGACCGCAGGACGGGCGTCGCGTCCCGCAGCGAGACGATGACGTAGTGCCATCCCTCGAGGAGCGGGTTGTCGGCCTTGTCCACGTCGGTCGGCGACGGCCACGCCTCCGAGTGGGTGTGGGAGTGGGCCACGCCGACCGTCCACCACCCCTTCGGGTCGAAGACGGCCTCGGCGGCGACGAAGCCCTCGGGCCCGATCGAGTAGGTCCGCGACGACGCGTCGTGGTTGCGGGTCGGCACGAAGGCCTCGACGCGCGCCACGGGCAGGCCGTCGGCGTCGAGACCGTCGAGCAGCGAGCCGCCCAGGAGGCCGCAGGCCTCGTCGGGGAACCCTCCGAGGGCGTGGGCCACGATCAGCTCCCGGGCACCCGGGTCCAGCAACAACATCGGCGGGGAGGATACCGACAGGTAGCGTCGGCACCCCATGAACCCCGGACGCAAGGACGACAGGGTCGTCATCGCCACCAACCGCCAAGCACGGCGCGACTACGAGATCCTCGACGAGTGGGAGACGGGGATCGTCCTGCGCGGGGACGAGGTCAAGGCGCTGCGCGAGGCCAAGGTGAACCTGGCGGACAGCTACGCCCGGCTGGTCGACGGTGAGATCTGGGCCTTCGGGCTCGGCATCACCGCCTACTCGCACGCCTCGACCCAGGTGCCGCCGGAACCCCTGCGCGATCGCAAGCTCCTGCTCCACCGCGAGCAGATCGACCAGATCCGCGACCGCCTCACCCGCGAGCGGCTGTCGCTGGTGCCGCTGTCGCTCTACTTCAAGGGCAGCAACGTCAAGCTCGAGCTGGGCCTCGCCCGGGGTCGCCGCCAGGTCGACAAGCGCCAGGCCATCGCCGCCCGCGACGCCGACATGGAGGCCCGCCGGGCCATGGCCCGCGGGGCGGCTCGCGCCGCCCAGAGCCGGGCGGGCGACTAGTCCGGTCGAGCCATCGGGCCTGGTCAGAGGGCCAACCTCGCTCTGCGTGACCTGATCGGGCATCCCCTCCCACACGGGGCGAGGGTGGCACCATGGCGCCCGTGCCGCTCCTCGACCTGGTGCTCGGCGCCGGCTCCGACCGGGCGCACGACCGAGCGCCGGCCCTCGTCGCCCCCGACGTCACCGTCACTCGGGGCGAGCTGCGGGCCGAGGTCGAGGCCATCGCCGGGGCCGTGGCCGACATCGTGGCGCCGGGCGGTCGGGTCGCCATCGCCGCCGACAACCGGGTCGCGGTGGTCGCCCTCCTGCTCGCCATCCCCGCTGCCGGGCGCGTCGCCGTCCCCCTGAACACCCGGCTCACCCCGGACGACATGCTGGGCCAGGTGGCGGCGGCGGGGGCCCAGATCCTGATCGGCACGGCCGACGAGCTGGGCCGGCTGGGGATGGCCGCCGAGAGCGCACCCAGCCCGCAGACGACGGTGGGGCTCGACCACGGCGTGGGCGACATCAGCCTGGCGACGCTCACCGCGGCGCCGGGCTCGACGGCGCGGACGATGCCCACGCCGGGCGAGGACGACCCGGCGTGGATCATCTTCACCAGTGGCACGACCGGGACGGCCAAGGGCGTCGTCCTCACCGCGGCCAGCCTCGGCGCCGCCGTGGCCACCACCGCGGCCGCTCGCCCGGTGGCCGACGACGACGTCTACCTCTACCCCTTCCCGCTGTACCACGTGTCGGCCTACAACATCCTCCACGTCCTCCACCGCGGGCGCCCCGTGGTGCTCCCCCGCCGCTTCGAGGTGGGCACCGTCGCCGCCCTCACGGCGGAGCACCGAGTGACGGTGATGTCGCTGGCCCCCACCATGCTCCGCATGCTGCTGGACCACGTCGAGCAGGTGGGCCCCGACGACCTGGCCACGCTCCGCTCGGTCAGCTACGGCGCCGCCCCGATGGCGCCGGCGCTCCTCGCCGAGGCGGCCGAGGTCCTCGGCGTCGACTTCGCCCAGGGCTACGGCATGACCGAGCTGTCCGGCAACGCCGTCTTCCTCGGCCCCGACGACCACCGCCGGGGCCTGGCCGGGGACGAGCGCCTGCTCCGCGCCGCCGGTCGGGCGGGCCCCGGGGTCGAGCTCCGCATCGTCGACGGCGAGATCTGGGTGCGGGCCGACCAGGTCTGCGCCGGCTACTGGGAGGACCCGGAGGCGACGGAGGCGGCCCTGCACGACGGCTGGCTGCGCACCGGCGACATCGGCACGCTGGACGACGACGGCCTGCTCACGATCGTCGACCGGGCCAAGGACGTCATCATCACCGGCGGTGAGAACGTCGCCTCCCGGGAGGTGGAGGACGCCATCGGCCACCACCCCGCGGTCGCCCGCGTCGCGGTGATCGGTGTCCCCGACGAGCGCTGGGGCGAGGCCGTCGTCGCTGTCGTGGTGCTGCGGGCGGACGTCGAGCCCACCCCGGCCACGATCGAGTCGATCCAGGGCGAGGCCGCTCGACGTCTGGCCCGGTTCAAGCAGCCCCAGCGCATCGAGGTCGTCGACGACCTGCCCGTCAACGCCGGCGGGAAGGTCGACAAGGTCGATCTCCGGATGCGCTTCGGCTGATCACCCCTACACTGGACCAGCCCCGTTGCCCGTTCGCGGCGGGGCCGCTGGTTCCTTGACATCTCACACCAGCACACGGGGCTGACCGGTTTCGACGTCGAGTCAGTGACCCCATCGTGCGACCCGAGTTGCTCAGACTCGTAAAACAGGGCACCAACAGAAGCGCCGATACCGACGACTTCGCTCTCGCCGCCTGACCTAGTCAGGTAGTGGAGAGTCATCGCGACCCCTTGCGGGGCACGCGGGGCCTGACCACGACAGCCCGGCAACAGAAGTCGTGGTGGACGGCGGGAGAGACCGCTGACCGCAGGGAAAGACCGCTGACCGCTCGGAAAGACGGGCCGGTGCCGCAAGGCAGCCCACCCGGGGGCGCACCAGCCGTAGAGGTGCAGTCTCGGGGATGGTCGTAGCGCGGTCGGTGATCGCTTGGCGGACGGGGGTTCGATTCCCCCCAGCTCCACTCCCTGACGAAGCCCGGCTCGACATGAGCCGGGCTTCTCCGCGCCGTGACTCCCTTAAGTTGCATGATGCAACTCTTCTCGGTACCGTGCGTGGGATGATCGACATCGCAGGTTCCGTGGTCCTGGTCACCGGTGCGAACGGAGGGCTGGGTACGGAGTTCGTGCACCAGGCGCTCGACCGGGGGGCGGCGAAGGTCTATGCGTCAGCCCGCACCCCCCGATCGTGGGACGACGATCGGGTCGTGCCGCTGGCGCTCGATGTGACCGACCCGACGTCGGTGGCCCGGGCTGCGGCCGAGGCCGCCGACGTCACCATCGTGATCAACAACGCCGGGGCGTCCAACGGCGCCCGCGTCGGCGACGCGGACCCTCACGCCCTGCGGGACCTGTTCGACGTCAACCTGTTCGGAGCCCTCGACGTCACCAACGCCTTCGCCCCGGCGCTGGCCGCCAACGGGGGCGGCGCCGTGCTCAACGTCTTGTCGGTGCTCAGTTGGCTGGGGATCGGCGACGGCTACAGCGCCACCAAGGCCGCTCTCTGGTCGGCGACGAACACGCAGCGACTGCAGCTCGCCGACCAGGGCACACTCGTGAGCGCGCTCCACCTCGGCTACACCGACACGCCGATGACGGCCGAGGTGGACGCGCCCAAGAACGATCCCGCCGACGTGGTCGCCCAGGCCTACGACGGCCTCGCCGGTGGGGCCTTCGAGATCCTCGCGGACGACGTGTCCCGGCTGGTCAAGGCCGGCCTCGCCGGGCCGATCGAGGGCTTGTACCCCCAGCTGGCCCGTTCCTAGGGGCGGGCCGCCATGACGAGGTTGAAGGGGGTCTCGAGGGCGACATGGAACTCGCTGAAGCCGTTGGCCCGGAACAGCTCCTCCATGCGGCTGGGGCCGGCCTGGTTGCCGAGGGCCAGCGGGCCGTGCTGGGCCAGCGCGCTCGGGGTGCAGAGCACCGTCGAGGCGGCGAAGGACCACTTGGCCATCGGGTGCTGGAGGGTCGACGGCAGGTCGGCCCCGGCGTACATCTCGACCAGCAGCACGACGCCGTCGTCGGCCACCTGCGACGCGGCGTGGCGGATGGCGGCGGCCGGGTCGCCCATGTCGTGGAGGGCGTCGAAGAAGCAGATGACGTCGTAGGGCCCGCCGTCGTAGTCGGTCGCCGTGGCCTCCTGGTACCGGGTGTTGCCGACGCCCGCGTCGGCGGCGACGGCCACGGCCCGGTCGAGCGACGGGGCGTGGAAGTCGAAGCCGTCGAAGCGCGACGCCGGGTACTCGGCGGCCATCACGGCCGTCGAGATGCCGTGGCCGCAGCCGATGTCGGCGACCGCGGCCCCCCGGCGCAGCGCCTCCTCCAGGCCCGGCACGGCCGGGATCCACGTCGAGACCAGGTTGGCGTTGTAGGCGGTGGCGAAGAACCGCTCCACCCCGCCGAAGAGGCACTCGTGGTGGTCACCCCAGGCGATGCCGCCGTCGCCGCGGAAGGCGGCCTCGAGCCGCTCCTGGTCGGTGTAGAGGGTGCGGATGACGGTGGCCGCCGGGGCGAGGAACGTCGCCGAGTCGGCGTCGGCCAGGACGGCGGCCGCGCCGGGGGCCAGGGCGAAGGCGTCGCCGGTGGGGTCGTGGGTGACGTAGCCGGCGGCGGCGTTGCTGCACAGCCACTCGAACACCAGCCGCTCGTTGCAGCCGGTGGCGTCGGCGAGGGCCGCCGCCGTCGCCCCGCCGAGGTCGTCGAGGGCGGCGTAGAGGCCGAGGCGGTCGCCGATGGCGACCATGGCGACGAAGGCGGCGCTGGACATCTCGCCCACCGCCTTCTCGAGCGTGGCCAGGACGGCCAGCTCCTCGGCGGAGGGCGTCGGGATCTCGGTCACGGACATGGTGATCTCCTGTGTGTGGGTGGGTGCGCACCATCCCGAAGCCCGCTTGCCACGTCCCTGCCAGCACCTTGCCGGTAGGGTCCGCCCGGCGAGGGAGGTGGGCGATGGCGAGGCACCGAACGACGGTCTGGGTCCTGGTCGCGCTGGTCGCGTCGACGCTCGCCTGCTCCGACGGCGGCGGTGGCGACGACGCGCCGGACCACGAGCGCGCCCTGCAGATCGTGGTGACGCCCGCGGTCGCCCTGGCCGACGCCCCGCTCGACGTGACGATCGAGGGCCTGCCCGCCGACACCGAGGCCACGATCACCGTGACCTCGACCGACGACACCGGTCGCCGCTGGACCGACGAGGCCGAGCTCCGGGGCGACGCCACCCAGGCCCTCGCCGACCTGCTCACGACGCTGCACCCGGACGACGGCGAGGACGGGCTCTACGCCTGGGGCGACGACGCCCGCACCTTCACCGTCGCGGTCACAGGGGAGGGCGGCGCCGGGGCGGAGACGCAGGTCGAGCGCCACCTGGCGGGCGAGGGCGTCCAGGGTCGTCCCACCACGCTCGAGGACGAGGGGTTCGTCGGCCACCTCTGGTCGCCCGCGGAGGTCCCGGCCGAGCCCGTCGCGGCCATGGTCCTCATCGGCGGCTCCGAGGGCGGCCTGGGCGGCGGGCCCGAGGCACCGCTCCTGGCCTCGCACGGCTACGCCGCCCTCGAGCTGGGACTCTTCAAGCTGCCAGGGCTGCCCGACGATCTCGACTCCGTCCCCCTCGAGACCGTCGCCGACGCCCTGCGGTGGCTGGGCCAGCAGCCAGGGGTCGACCCCGATCGCCTGTGGCTCCGCGGGGCCTCCCGCGGGTCCGAGGCCGCGCTGCTGGTCGGGGCCCACTTCCCCGAGCTCGTCGCCGGCGTCGTCGCCACCGTGCCCAGCAGCAACGTCAACTGCGCCCTGCCGGGCTGCGACGGCCCGGCCTGGACCCTCGGCGGTGAGCCGCTCCCCTACGCCCGGCCCCCCGAGCCGGCCCCGCCCGACGCCGCCATCCCCGTCGAGCTGATCGACGGGCCCGTGCACACGACCTGCGGGGAGCAGGACGCCCTGTGGCCCTCCTGCGCCTACGTCGATGCGATCGTGGCCCGCCGCGGGCGCCAGCCGGACGACGTCCATTCGCGTCGGGCGACGGCCAGCCACCGGGTCGGGTTCATCGCGCCGCAGGTCGTCGTGGGCACGATCCCCGGTTACGACGACGGCGGTCTGCTGGCCGACGAGCAGGTCCGCCTCGAGGCCTGGCCCGCCCTCCTCGCCGCCCTCGCCGCCTGAGCGAGGCGGCTCAGACGATCTCGATGCCGGTGAGGTCCTCGGTGGGCTCGGGGAACTGGGGGTCCATGGCCTCGAGGGTGTCGACCAGGATCGTGCTGACGACCCAGTTGCGGTACCACTTGCGGTCGGCCGGGACCACGTACCAGGGCGCCTCGTCGGTGGTGGTGCGCTCGATGGCCTCGGTGTAGGCGACCTGGTAGTCGTCCCATAGCTCGCGCACCCCGACGTCGGCCCGGTTGAACTTCCAGTGCTTGGCGGGGTCGTCGAGCCGGGCCCGGAACCGCTCGGCCTGCTCGTCCTTGCTGATGTGGAGGAAGAGCTTGACGATGACCGTGCCCTCGGCCGCGAGGTGGTGCTCCCACGCCCAGATGGCGTCGTAGCGCGGTCGCCAGACCGGCTCGGGCACCAACCCGCTCACCCGGGCGATGAGCACGTCCTCGTAGTGCGACCGGTTGAAGACGCCGATCTCGCCCCGCGCCGGCACCCGCTGGTGGACCCGCCACAGGAAGTCGTGGGCCAGCTCGTCGGCCGACGGCGCCTTGAACGAGGTGATCCGCACCCCCGCCGGGTTGACGCCCCGGAAGACGTGCTTGACCGTGCCGTCCTTGCCCCCGGCGTCCATCGCCTGGAGGACGACGAGCAGGCTCCTCCGGCTCTCGGCCCAGAGACGCTCCTGGAGCTCGCTCAGCCGGACCGTGAGGAGGGCGGTGGCCTCGGCCGTCGCCTCCTTGTCACCGGGCGCCTCAGCGGGGTCGCGGGTGTCGATGGCGGAGAGGTCGAGGGACGAGCCCGGGCGAACCCTCCAGTGGTCAGCGGTGGCCATGGCGGCGCAACCTAGAGGACGTCAGAGCGCGGCACGACGGACGGCGCGGACGGCGACGGCGATGCCGTCGAGGCCGGCGGAGTCGTCGGCGGCCAGGCGACGCCGCACGGCGTCGGCCTCGGCCACGGCCGCGGGGTTGGCGGCCAGGTGGCGGTCGACGGCGACGGCCGGGCCGAGCTCGGCCGGGGCGGCCGACAGCGCCCGGCGGGCCGCCTCCCGGCGCACCCCGACGAGATCGTCGAGCAGGCCCTGGCGGGCCGAGCCGGCCCACGGACCGGTGGCGTCGACCGCGGCGGCCAGGCGCCGCAGGTCGTCGAGCCCGAGGCGACGGGCCACGGCGGCCACGTCGTGCACCACCTCGAGCTCGGGCACGAGGGCGGCGGCGTCGGCCACCTCGGGGGCGAGGCCACCGGCGGCCAGCCGCACGGCGAGACGCCGCCGCTCGCGGCCCCGATCGGGATCGGCGCTCTCGCCCATGTGCGTGACCAGGGCGTCGGCCACGGGCCGATCCTCGTCGATCCGCCGGAGCGGATCCCACGTCCGCCCCTGGCGCTGCTCGCGCTGGGCCCGCAGGAGCTCGGCCCGCGTCAGGGCGTAGAGGAGATCGGCCAGCAGGTCGCCGCCGTCGACCGGGTCGGGGTCGAGGTCGGGCAGGGCCGCACCCCGGTGGCGGGACAGGGCGCGCCAGCGCTCGGGCGAGCGGAGCACGCCCCGCGCCACCCAGTAGGCCAGCGCCACCTCGGGGACGTCCGCCCCGACCTCGCCGGCGAGCGTCGGGACGGCGGTGAGGCCCAGATGGTCGACCAGGTCGTTGGCCACCTCGGCGGAGATCAGCTCGCGGCGCAGGCGGTGGTCGTCGAGCAGGTCGTCGAACCGCTCGGCCAGGGCGGGCGGGAAGTGGTCGACGAGCGCGTCGCGCAGCACGGGGTGGTCGGGCGCGTCGGAGGCGAGGATCTCGGAGGCGACCCTCCGCTTCACCCCGGCGAGCAGGACGGCCAGCTCCGGCCGGGTGAACCCGGCGCCGGCGGACGCGCGCGAGGCGAGCTCGGCGTCGCCGGGCAGGGCCTCGACGTCGGGGTCGAGCACCCGCTGGGCGACGAGGTGGCGGAGGACGGCGACGGTCGTGGCCAGCCCGCCCGGCGTGGTCCGCTCGGCCCGGTCGAGGGCCTCGCTCTGGGCCGCGCAGTCCGACAGGACGGCGTCGACGACGTCGTCGACGTGACGGGCGAGCAGGACGTCGCGCTCGGCCCGATCGATCCGTCCCAGCTGCTCGGCCCGGGCCAGGAGGATCTTGAGGTTGACCTCGTGGTCCGAGCAGTCGACGCCGGCGGAGTTGTCGATGGCGTCCATGTTGATCCGCCCACCCCGCCGGGCGATCTCGACCCGGGCTCGCTGGGTCAGGGCCAGGTTGGCCCCCTCCCCCACCACGCGGGCCCGCAGGTCCCGGCCCTCGACCCGCACCTCGGCGTTGGCCCGGTCGTCGACCCTGGCGTCGTCCTCGGTCGAGGCCCGCACGTAGGTGCCGATGCCGCCGAAGTAGAGGAGGTCGACCGGCGCCCGCAGCACGGCCCGGACCAGCTCGGCCGGCGTCATCTCCTCGGCGTCGACGCGCAGCACGCCCCGGACCGCCTCGGTGAGGGGCACGGCCTTGGCCGTGCGGGGGTGGACGCCGCCCCCGGCGGAGATCAGATCGGGGTCGTAGTCGGCCCAGCACGAGCCGGGGAGCTCGAAGAGCCGCCGCCGCTCGGCGTAGGACGCCTTCGGGTCGGGATCGGGGTCGAGGAAGACGTGGCGGTGGTCGAAGGCGGCCACCAGCCGGAGGGTGTCGGAGTGGAGCAGGCCGTTGCCGAACACGTCGCCCGACATGTCGCCCACGCCGGCGACCGTGATCTCGTCGCGCTGGGCGTCGAGGCCGAGGGCCCGCAGGTGGCGGGCGATGGCGACCCACGCGCCGCGGGCGGTGATGCCCAGGGCCTTGTGGTCGTAGCCCTTCGACCCGCCCGAGGCGAAGGCGTCGCCGAGCCAGAAGCCCCGGGCCTCGGCCAGGGCGTTGGCCCGGTCGGAGAAGGTCGCGGTGCCCTTGTCGGCGGCCACCACGAGGTACGGGTCGTCGCCGTCCCAGCGGCCGGGCACGGGGACGACGGTGTCGCCGTCGAGGTCGTCGGTGACGTCGAGCAGGGCGCCGACGAAGGCGTCGTAGGCGGTGGCGACCCGGGCCCTCCGCTCGTCGCCCACGGCCGCGGCCGCCTCGCCTCGCAGCACGAACCCGCCCTTGGCGCCGGTCGGGACGATCACCGCGTTCTTCAGGACCTGGGCCCGCATCAGGTCGAGGACCTCGGCCCGGTAGTCCTGGTCGCGGTCGCTGGCGCGGAGCCCGCCCCGGGCGACCGGCCCGGCGCGGAGGTGGACGCCCTCGACGTCACGGCCGATGACGAACACCTCGCGGTGCGGCCGCGGGTACGGAGCGCCGGGGACCAGCGAGGGGTCGAGCTTGAGGGCCAGGGGCCCCTGCGGGCGGAGATCGTGGTTGGTGCGCAGGGTGGCGTCCATGGTCCCCGCCAGCCCGCGCAGGATGCGGTCGTGGTCGAGGCGCGTCAGCGCATCGCACAGCCGGTGGACGTGCTGCGACGCCGCCTCGGCCCCCGCCACCCGGTCATCCCCGTCGGGCACCGGACCGAACCGGGCCTGCCACAGGGCGACGAG
>DASVEC010000515.1:0-8948 GCA_036380755.1 Iamia sp.
CAGACCATCGTGATGGTCACCCACGAGCCGTCGGCCGCGGGCTACGCCGACCGGGTCCTGTTCCTCAACGACGGTCGCATCGTCGACCAGATGGACGGCCCCACGGAGGAGTCCGTCCTCGACAAGCTCAAGTCGCTCGGCGGCTGATGTGATCAAGGTCGCCCTCAAGAACATCCTGGGGCACAAGCTCCGCACCATCTTCACGGCGCTGGCCGTGGCCCTCGGCGTCGGGTTCATGGCCGGCACCTTCGTCCTGACCGACACCATGACCGCGGCCTTCGACGAGCTCTTCAACGACATCGGGGCCGACATCGACGCCGTCGTCCAGGGCAAGGCGCCGTTCGACGCCGAGAACGTGCAGGGCGAGACCACCCGACCCGACATCGACGCCTCGCTGGTCGACGACGTCCGTCAGGTCGACGGCGTGGCCGAGGCCGAGCCCGTCGTGTTCACCCTCGCCTGGATCCTCGACAAGGACGGCGACACCGTGGCCCAGGGCGGGGCGCCGTCCTTCGGCACCAACTGGACCGGCGTCCCCGAGATCGACGTGTTCACCGTCGAGGAGGGCGAGCCGCCGTCGGGCCCGACGGGCGCGGTCCTCGACCAGAACACGGTGGACAAGGCCGACTTCGAGGTCGGCGACCAGTTCCAGGTGCAGACGACCTCCGGCGTCGTCGACCTCACGCTGCAGGGCGTGGTGAGCTTCGGCGAGACCGGCAGCCTGGCCGGGGCGTCGATGGTCATCGTCGACACCCCGACGGCCCTCGAGCTGTTCTCCCCCTCGGGCAAGGTCCAGAACATCTCCGTGGTGGGCGACGACGGCGTCACCCAGCAGCAGCTCGTCGACCGCATCGCCGACGTCCTGCCGCCGACGGCCGAGGTCATCACCGGCGAGCAGTCGATCGACGACCAGACCGAGTCGGTCCAGGAGGGCATCGGGATCTTCCGCCAGGTCCTCACCGCCATCGGCCTGATCTCGCTGATCGCCGGCGCCTTCCTCATCTACAACACCTTCGGCATCATCATCGGCCAGCGGCTGCGCGAGCTGGCCCTGCTGCGCGCCCTCGGGTCGAGCCGGCGCCAGGTGCTCCTGTCGGTGCTGGGCGAGTCGGCCCTCACCGGCATCTTCGCGTCCCTCCTCGGCCTGGTCGGCGGCATCGCCCTGGCCTACGGCCTGATCGGCCTCCTCAGCGCCATCGGCCTGGAGCTGCCCGACACGCTGCCGGTGGTGGCGCCGCGCACGATCATCGTCTCGCTGGTCGTGGGCACCGGCATCACCGTGTTCTCGAGCCTGGCCCCCGCCATCCGCGGCAGCCGGATCGCACCGATCGCCGCCCTGCGCGAGCAGGCCGTGGAGACGGCGTCGCGCTCGAAGGTGCGGCTCGGCGTCGGGCTCGTCATCACCCTGCTGGCCCTCGTGTCGATGGTGTCGGGTGCGACCGGAGGCGAGGTGGGCCCGGCCGCCATCGGCATGGTCCTGCTCTTCGCCGCCGTGATCATCCTGGGCCCGTTCCTCGTGCCCGCCCTCGTGGGCGCGCTGGGGGCGCCGCTGCGGCTGTTCGGCCTGCCCGGCACGCTCGGCCGCGACAACAGCCGCCGCAACCCCAAGCGCTCGGCCAGCACCGCCGCGGCGCTGATGCTGGCGGTCACGATCATCACCTTCATCGCCGTGTCGACGCTGTCGTTCACCTCGGCGTTCAACTCGGCGACCGACAAGTACCTGAAGGCCGACCTCGAGGTCACCAGCGGGTTCGTGCCGACCCTCGGCCCGGCCCTCGTCGACACGCTGGCCGAGAAGCCGGAGGTCGCCGCGGTCACGGGCGTCCAGCAGGGCCAGATCGAGATCAACGGCGTGGTGCGGATGGTCTACGGCGTCACCCCGTCGGCCGTGCCCGACATCTTCGACCTCCGCGGCGTCGAGGGCGACATCGGGAGCATGGGGCCCGACGAGATCGCCGTCGACCGGGACACGGCCGAGCTCGGCCTCTGGGGGATCGGCAAGGAGCTCAGCGTCCGCTACCCCGACGGCACCGAGGCGACGCTCACGGTCGCCGCCATCTACGAGGACGGCGGGATCGTCGCCCAGAACTCCGACGGCCACTACATCGTCGACGGCCAGATCTTCCGCGACCACTTCCCCGAGAACTCCCAGACCCTGAACCGGGTCGAGGTGAGGGCGGCCGACGGGGTGAGCGTCGAGGAGCTGCGCACCGTCGTGGACGACGCCGTCAAGGACTTCCCGTCGGCCGAGGTGCGGGACAAGGAGGAGATCAAGGAGGCCAACAACAACCAGCTCCTCGTCAGCCTCGGCTTCCTCTTCGTCCTCCTCGGCCTGGCCCTCGTGATCGGCGCCCTGGGCGTCGCCATCACCTTGGCCCTCAGCGTCTTCGAGCGCACCCGGGAGATCGGGCTCCTGCGATCGGTCGGCGCCACCCGCATGCAGCTGGCGCTGTCGATCACGGCCGAGTCGCTGCTGCTCACCGCGCTGGGCACGGTGCTCGGCCTGGCCATCGGCATCGCCGGCGCCGTCGCCGTGATCCAGAGCCAGAGCGATCTCATCCCCACGCTCTCGGTCAGCGTGCCGATCCCGTTCGTGATCGCCGTGTTCGTCGTGGCCAACATCATCGGGCTGATGGCGTCGCTCATCCCCGGCTGGCGCGCCGCCCGCATGGACGTCCTCAAGGCGGTGACGCACGAGTGAGCCTCGACCCCGCCGCCCTGCCGGCGTCGGCCGAGACGTTCCTCACCGAGCGCCACCTGGCCACGCTCACCACGCTGCGTCCCGACGGCACGCCCCACGTCGTGGCGGTCGGCTTCACGTGGGACGCCCCCGCCGGGCTCGTCCGCATCATCAGCTTCGCCCCCAGCCAGAAGGCCCGGAACCTGCTGGCGGCCCCGGGCGCCCGGGCCGCGGTGTGCCAGGTCGACGGCGGCCGGTGGCTCACCCTCGAGGGCCCGGCCACGGTCACCGACGATCCCGACCGGGTGGCCGAGGCGGTCCGCCGCTACGCCGACCGCTACCGCCAACCCGGCGCCCGCGACGACCGCGTCGCCATCGAGATCCAGGTCGACCGCATCCTCGGGAGAGCATGACGCTCGCCGTCTACCCCGGGTCGTTCGACCCTCCGACGGTGGCCCACCTCGGGATCGTGGCCGCGGCGGGGGCCCACGTCGACGAGGTGCGCCTGGTGCTGTCCGAGGTCGCCCTGGGCAAGGAGGACGTGGCCCGTCGCACGTCGGTCGCCGACCGCCTCGCCGTCCTGCGGGCCGACGGGCTGCGCGCCGTGGCCACCACCACCCGGCTCGTCGTCGACATCGCCGAGGAGGCCGGGGCCGACGCCGTGGTGATGGGAGCCGACAAGTGGGCCCAGGTCGTCGACCCGGCCTGGTACGGCTCGATCCCTGCCCGCGACGCCGCCCTGGCCCGCCTGCCCACCGTGCTCCTGGCCGAGCGGGCCGGCACCGCTGTCCCCGACCTGCCGGTGGAGGTCGTCGTCCTCGACGTCGACCCCGCCCACGCCGACGTCTCCGCCACCCGGGCCCGGGCCGGCGAGGTCGACCTCATGGCGCCGGCGGCGCGGGCCTCAGGCCTCTGGGGCTGAGCCGTCGTCGGGCTCGGCCTCGCCCGAGCCCAGGATGAGACGGGCGCCGCGGTCCCACGTCACGTAGTTCCAGGCCCAGTTGACGAAGACCGAGATCCGGTTGCGGAAGCCCATCAGGTACACGAGGTGGAGGCCGAGCCACGCCAGCCAGGCCGGCGTGCCGGTGAGGCGCAGCCCGTGGCCCAGCTCGGCGACGGCCGAGCGCCGGCCGATCGTCGCCATCGAGCCCTTGTCGTGGTAGCGGAAGGGCTCGGTGGTGTCGCCCTCGCCCGCGATCTCGCGCTCGACGAGCCGGGCGGTGTGACGGCCGGACTGGATGGCCACCTGGGCCAGGCCGGGGAGGATCTTCCCGTGGCCGTCGTCGATGGCGGCGATGTCGCCGACGGCGAAGGCGTCGGGGTGGCCGGGGATGCGGAGATCGGGCCCGACCGAGATGCGGCCACCCGGGCCGGTGGGGACGCCGAGCGCCGCGGCCAGCGTCTCGGCCCGCACGCCGGCGGCCCAGACGAGGGTGTGGGCGGGCAGCTCGGTGCCGTCGTCGAGACGCACCCGGGTGGCGTCGACCGAGGCCACCGCGGTGCCGGTGCGCACCTCGACGCCCCGGCGGGCCAGGGTCGAACGGGCGTGGCGCCGCGACGCCGGGTGGAACGGGGGCAGCACGTCGTCGGCCATCTCGACCAGCACGACGTGGGCCCGGCGGACGTCGAAGCCGCTGCCCCGGAAGTCGCGGTGCAGGACCTTGTCGATCAGCTCGACCAGGGCGCCGGCGACCTCGACCCCGGTGGGCCCGCCGCCGACCACGACGAAGGTCAGGGCGCCGTCGTCGACGGTGGCGGGATCGGCGTCGGCCGCCTCGAAGCGCCCGAGGATGTGGTTGCGCAGCCGGACGGCGTCGGGCAGGACGTAGAGGGGGAAGCCGTGCTGGGCCACGCCCGGGATCCCGAAGTCGTTGACGGTCGCCCCCGCCGCCACGATCAGGCGGTCGAACGGCAGCGGCTCGCCGGTGTCGACCTCGACCAGGCGCCGCTCCCAGTCGACGGCGGTGACGGTGGCCCGCCGGAAGCGGACGTTGCGCTGGCGCTGGAAGATGCCCCGCACGGGGTAGGCGACGTCGGCCGGGTTCAGCCCCGAGGTGGCCACCTGGTACAGCAGGGGCTGGAAGGTGTGGAAGTTGTTGCGGTCGACGATGGTGACGTCGACGGCGACGTCGTCCAGCTCACGAGCGGCGGCCAGCCCGCCGAAACCGGCCCCGACGACCACGACCTTCGTGCGTCCGTTCACAAGTGGTGCAACCACATCCCCGCCCGCAACCTTCCGCGTCAGCGCTGGCACCGCGGGCACCAGTAGGTCGAGCGGGCCTGGGCCCCGTGACGGACCACCCGCACCGGCGTGCCGCAGCGCCGGCACGGCTGACGTTGGCGGCCGTAGACGGCGACGGTCCCCGGCGGGCCGGCGACCGTCGTCCGCCGGGTGGTGGCCAGGTTGCGCCGCAGCATGCGGCTGGCCACCTCGAGCAGGCGGCGGCGCAGGGCGTCGTCGACCCGCGCGACGGGCGTGAAGGGGTCGAGGCCGCAGGCGAAGAGGACCTCGCTCTTGTAGACGTTGCCGATGCCGGCCGCGACCCGCTGGTCGAGCAGGACCTCGGCGATGCTCGTGCCCGGCTCGGGCACGGTGGCCATGCGGGCGACGGCCTCGTCCAAGTCGACGTCGGGCGCGCACAGGTCGGGGCCGAGGTGGGCCACGGGATCGTCGGCCTGGCCCAGGGCGTTGCGTCCGCGGCGGTGGTAGGTGCGGACGACGGGGGCGCTGAAGCACACCGCCTCCCACCCGGGCACGGCCACCAGGCAGCGCAGGAGGTGACGGCCCTTCCGCCAGCGCTCGCCGGTGCGGTAGAGGTGCCACGACCCGGTCATCCGCATGTGGGTGTCGAGCGACAGGCCGCCGGCGAAGTGGATCAGCAGGTGCTTGCCCACCGCCTCGACGCCCTCGATGGTGGTGCCCGGCCGGGGCCGGTCGCCGGCCAGGCGGGGGGCCTCGAACCGCACCAGCTCGGCGCCGGCCAGCACGGGGTGGAGCCGGTCGGCCGCCCGCCAGATGGTGTCGCCCTCGGGCATCGCCCCAGGCTACGGCCACCTCGCTCATCCGTAGCTCGGCGGGAGCGGCACGCCGGCGACGTCGACGTGGGAGTTGGTCTGGTGACCGCTCGGCACCCGGCTCTGCCCGGTGGCGGGGTCGATCGTCGGGTGCGTCTCGTTGGGGCGGGGGTCCTGGCGCCGGCAGGCGTCGAAGAGGAGGGCCAGCCCGCTCAGCACGCCCGCGGCCAGGGTGGCCGGTCCGGCGGTCACCGGCGCCACCGCACCGATGATCGTGACCCCGGCGGCGGCTGTGCGCAGCACGGCCTCGGGACCGTCGCAGGCGACGCCGTCGCCGTCGGCGAGGGCCAGCGGTGCCGCCACCAGCCCGAGGACGCCCCGGTCGACGGTGAGCGCCGCCGCCGCCCGGCGCCAGCCGACGGACTCGGCGATGCGCGCCGCCAGCGCGAACCCGTACCCGGCGCGGAGGAGGGACCGCTGGACCTCGTCCGCCTCCCGGCGCTGGATCGCGGTGGCCGCCTCCGCCTCGGCGGCCAGGTCGGCGTCGGTCGAGGGGAGGCTGGCGTAGGCCCGGCACCACTGCTCGCCCAGCGCCGCCGGTCCCGGTACCCGTGACGCGGTGCGGAGGGCATCGGCGAGGCTCGTCTGGGCGGCGAGGACCGCCCCCGGCTCTGCCTCGGTGGCCGCCGCGTCCGGGCCCATCGACCACGCCCGTTCGAGCACGAGCGGGAGGTCGCGGGCGCGGACGGGCCCGATGGCGACGAAGAAGGCGGCCACGAAGGGCGGCGACCCGGCGCTGCGGTCGAGCTCGGCCAGCAGGCGGGCCAACCGACCCCAGTGCGGCGGGTCGTCGCGGAGGGCGTCGATCACGTCGTCGGCCAGGGCCTCGGCCGCGACCTGGGCGGCCGCCCGCGTCGGGTACGTCCGGCCGGTCAGCGGCAGGTCGTGGGGCAGCGCCTCCACCACGGCCCGGCGCCACGCCACGTCGTCGCGCTCGCGCTGGCACGTGACGGCGAGCCGTTCGAGCTCGGCCACGGGGTGGGCGGCGCTGAGGCCGGAGTCGGCGACCTCGTCGGCCACCCGGACGGCCCGGCGCCGGCACCCGTCGCCCAGGCCCTGCAGGTAGACCTCGAGCCCGCTGAGCCGGGCGGGGTCGAGGGCGATGAGCCCGGCCTCAGCCATCGGTGCGCTCCCGCAGGCGCCGGCCGGCGGCCTCCTCGGCCGCCGCCATCTCGGCGGCCCGCTCGTCGAGCCGGTCGGCCAGGCGGCCGAGCTCGGCCACCACGGCCCGGGCGTCGCCAATGGCGGTCGCGGCGCGGGTGCGGTGGGCCGACGCCGCCGGCCCCTCCCAGGTGGCCGGGCCGGAGTGGCTCGCGAGGCCGTCGAAGTCGGCGTCGAGGGCGGTGGCGAGCGCCCGGAGGGCGACCGCGGCGGCCGCCAGGTGGGCGGGAGATCGGCTCATCGAGAGCCTCCCTTCAAGGGACGGACACGGGCTCGAAGGGGAAGTGGCGCCGGGGGTGCCCGCTGGCGACCACCGACAAACACACCGCTACGGCGTGACGCCGAAGAGTCGGGGTCGGGGCCCACCCGAAATCCCCTGTCCCGGCCGGCGCCGAACCGGTAGAACATCCCGTGGGGCCGGCCACACCCGGCCCCAGGATCTTCCCGCCCCGCCGGGGCGCCGACGCCGAACGTGACCCACACCGAGGGGGCCCGACAGCACCGCTGAGGGCTCCCGACAGGACGGGCACGGGCGCCCGGCGCCCGGGGGGCCGGGGGGAAGCCCCGGTGGCGGCGGTGGCCCCGAGCGGGGATCATCGACCCATGCGCGCCCCGCTGTCCCGGACCGCCCCCGCCTTCGTGGAGATGGCCCACCGCATCGTGTGGGCCGGCGCCGCCACCGTCGACGCCGACGGCCGACCGTGGTCCCGAGTGCTCCACCCCCTCTGGACCTGGGACGGCACCGAGCTCACCGGCATCGTCGCCACCTCACCGCTCTCGCCCAAGGCGGACCACCTCGCCCGCCACCCGCACATCTCCTTCACCTACTGGCATCCGGCGCAGGACACCTGCTCGGCCATGTGCGACGCCGAGTGGGATCCGAGCCCCGAGGGCCGGGCCGCCGGGTGGGAGGCGCTGAAGAGCGCCCCGGAGCCGGTGGGGTACGACCCCGGGATCATCTTGACCTGGGAGGACCCGACGTCGCCGACCTTCGGCATCCTCCGGCTGCGGCCGTGGCGGCTCTACGTGCTGCCGGGCTCGGTGACGACGGGCGACGGTGGCGACGTCCTGAGCTGGCAGCAGGGCTGACGAGCGGGCTGCTGGCTACCCGCCGTCCGACGGCCAGTCGCCGGCGGTGCTGCGGTCGGGCCGGAAGCCGTGGTCGACGCCCCAGAGGGCGGCCTCGGTTCGACTGGAGACACCGATCTTCCGGAAGACGTTGCGGGTGTGGGTCTTGATCGAGTTCACGCTGAGGAAGAGGGCGGACGCGATGTCGGCGGTCCGCTGCCCCTGGGTGATCAGGGCCAGGACCTCGCTCTCGCGCTCGGTGAGGCCGAGCTCCTGTCCCGGCCAGCGGCGGCCGACCCCGGTACCGGTCTCGCGGGGCCGGGGCCCGGGGCGGCGTTCGCCGGTGGACACCACCAGCTCGCCCTTGTGCACGGCCACCAGGGCCTGGGCCAGCTGCCGCCCCGACAGCCCCTTGCCGAGGTAGCCCGACGCCCCGAAGCCGAAGGCGGCGTCGATCAGCTCCGGTGTCGAGGCCCAGGTGTAGACGGCGACCTTGCCCACGTTGCGGTGGACGGCGGCCAGCCGGATCATCTCGCCACCGTGGTCGGGGAGGGCGAAGCAGTCGAGGAGGGCGACGTCGACCCGCTCGTTCGGACCGCCGCGGGTCGAGCAGTCGACGACCCGCACGAGATCCGGGTGGGGCGCGAGGAGGGCGGCGACGCCCTGCACGATGACGTCGTAATCGTCGATGACGCCCACGGTGACCACGGGGCCCGCACTTTCCGTTCGTCCCACGGTCAACCCTCGGTCGCTCCCAGTGCACGTTCCCGGGGCCACGTTGCCACGGAGGGTGCGGGGCAGACGCGGATCGCCCGTCTGGGTGAAGCGCTCTGACCAGGGCAGACGCGAGTCAGGTGAGCGCGGCGGTGATCCGTTCCAGCAGCTCGTCGAAGTCGTCGAGGGCGGGCAGCTGGGGGAACTCGGCGATGACGTTGTCCGGGGCGTGGAACAGGAACCCGGCGTC
>DASVEC010000516.1:0-3398 GCA_036380755.1 Iamia sp.
GGTGGAGATGGTCGCCTCCTGGGAGGCCGTCGACGGGCCCCACCCGCCCAGCGCCCTCGCCCCACGGGTCGTCCCCGGCCCGCGGCCCCGCGCCACCGAGGTGGTCCGCCAGGGCGGCGAGCAGGTCAGCCTGGTCCTGTCGTGGCCGCTCGGCGTCGTCGACCAGCCGACCCGGCTGCCGCTGGCCGTCCTGGCCCACATCCTGGGCGGCGGCCCGGCCAGCCGGCTGTTCCGCACCGTGCGCGACGAGCGGGGCCTGGCCTACGCCGTCGACGCCTCGCTGGCGCTCTACTCCGACGTCGGCCATCTCACCGCCTTCGCCGCCTGCTCGCCCGAGGCGGTGGCGCCCGTGCGGGCCACCATCGCCGCCGAGGTCGAGCGGCTGGCGACGTCTGGTCCCACCGAGCGGGAGGTCGAGGTCGCCGTCGGCTACGTCGCCGGATCGTCGACCCTCGCCCTCGAGGACGCCGGCACCCGCTCGTGGTGGGCCGCCATCGGCGAGCTCGAGCGCGGTGGCGCCCGCCCCGCCACCGAGTGGATCGACGCCTACCGCGGCGTCACCGTCGACCAGGTCCGCGCCGTCGCCCGCCGCGTCGCCACCGACCCCACCGTCGTCGCCGTCGGCCCCGTCCCGAGACGCGCCCGGCTCTAGCTCCGCGGGCCATCGCCCGGGTCGCGGTGGGCGTCGGTCGTACCGATGGCTGGAGAGGCCGTGGCGGGCCGGGCGGGTGGAGTCCCTTTGATCGGGTGGGCGGTGGCCGTCCCTCTCCCTCCGAACTGGCGATCAGATCTCCCTTCCTCCGGGGGAATCTGATCGCCAGTTCGAGGGGGGTGGCGCGGGCCATCGCCCGGGATCCGGTGGGCGTCGGTCGTACCGATGGCTGGAGAGGCCGGTGGCGGGGCGGGCGGGTGGGTCACTTTGGACGGGTGGGACGGGCTGGAAATTCTGTGGAAATCTGCTGATCTCGTGCATGATCGCCCGTCAATCGGGTAGAATGCCAGTTATGACACAGGCGCTTGCTGACGCGATCGACGGGCTGGACGTGCCTGTCGACGGGGACGGGCTGGCGGCCGTCCTCGCCCTGGGGGATCGGCTCGACGCCAAGATCGTTGCCGCCGTGTGCGCCTTCGACGACACCAACGAGTGGGACACCGAGGAGGGCTGCGCGTCGCTGGCCGCCTGGCTCCGGATCCGGGGCCGGATGACCGCCGGCGATGCCGCCCGCCTGGCCCGCACCGCCCGGCGGCTCCGCATCCTCCCGACCCTCCTGGCCGCCTGGCTCGACGGCGGGGTGTCCGGTGGCCACGTCGCCACGGTCGTGGCCAACCTCTCGGACCGGACGGCGCCGGTCTTCTCGGCCCAGGAGGACGACCTCGTCCCGCTGCTCGCCGATCTCGAGGTGGCCGATGTCGCCGTGGCCATGAAGTCCTGGGCCGCCCATGCCCGAGAGACGCTCGACGACCCGCCCGACGAGCCCGATCCCGACCGCTCGGCCCACCTGTCCCCGACGCTCTCGGGCGGACGGCTGGACGCCAACCTCGAGCCGGAGGCCTTCCACGCCGCCGAAGCCGCACTGCGTCTCGCCATGGGCCAGAAGTCCGACGACGACCCGCGCACGATCGCCCAGCGCCGCCACGACGCCCTGGCCGAGGTCTTCACCCACTTCCTCGATCACCAGACCACCCGGCTCGGCGGGCGCCATCGACCCCACATCAACGTCACGATCCCGCTCGAGACGCTCACCTCCGGCCGCGGGCAGGGCACCTTCGACGACGCCAGCCCGATCACCGCCGCCGACGCTCGCCGGCTGGCCTGCGACGCCGCCATCCACCGCGTCATCACCCGGGCCGACGGGTCGGTCCTCGACTACGGACGGGCCACCCGCACCATCTCGGCCTCGCTGTTCTCCGTCCTGGCCATCCGGGACAAGGGGTGCCGGTTCCCCGGCTGCGACCGCCCGGTCCACATGACCGACGGGCACCACATCCGCCACTGGACCGCCCACCACGGCGAGACCAACGACCGCAACCTCGCCCTGTTCTGCCGCCGGCACCACGGGGTCATCCATCGCCCCGGCTGGACCGTCGAGCTGCTCCCCGACGCCACGATCGTCGTCACCAGCCCCGAAGGCCGCCGACGAACATCGCGTCCCCCGGACGCCGCCGCCCTCGTCGCCGCCTGATCCCTTGACCTGAAGTCGGGGTCAAGTGGTCGGGTGGTGGGCATGGACATCGCGACCGACCGGCCGGCACCCAACCACCATGCTGATCACCCGGGGTTCTCGGGGATCAGCGGCGAGCTCTTCGCCGCCCTCTTCGCCCTCGCCGGTCGGCGCAAGGCCCGCACCGTGGCGCAGATCGCCGGAGTGCGCCCCGGGGACCACCTCGTCGACGTCGGGTGCGGTTCGGGGCCGGCCGTCCGGGCCGCTCTGCGGCGGGGGGCGACGGCCGACGGCGTCGATCCGTCCTCGACCATGCTCGCCGTGGCCCGGCGGCTGACCCGGCCGGGCCGCCCGGCCCGGTGGCGCGTCGGCACCGCCGAGTCGATCCCGGTGGCCGACGGGGCGGCCACGGTGGTGTGGTCGGTGGCCACGGTCCACCACTGGCAGGACGTCGTCGCCGGTCTGGCCGAGGCCCACCGGGTGCTGCGACCGGGAGGGCGCCTGCTGGCGGTCGAGCGCCGCATCGCCCCCGACGCCGACGGCCTCGCCAGCCACGGCTGGACCGAGGCCCAGGCCGAGTCCTTCGCCACGGCCTCTCGGGCGGCCGGCTTCAGCGACGTGGAGGTCCAGACCCACCCGCTCGGGAAGACGACCCAGCTCGTGGTCCGCGCCCAGCGGCCGTGAGGGTCAGCAGGTGGGGCCGACGGACATGCCGAAGGAGGGTTCGCCGACCTCGGCCACGGTCCGATCGGGCGCCGCGCCCGGCCCGGCCGGCACGGCCACGTCGACCAGCTCCCACCGGTCGCCCTCGTCGTCGGCGGCGACGAGGGCGTAGGCCCGGGCCCCGTCGGCGGTCCAGCGGGCGAGGGCGGCCCGCTGCGGGAGGTCCCGGCGCTCGCCGGTGGCGACGTCGACGACGGCGGAGACCCGATCCAGGTCGAGGGCACCGGCCACCAGCAGGCGGGTGCCGTCGGGGCTCCAGTCGAGCGATTGGGCGTAGGCCACCTCGGTCACCACCTGCGGATCGCCCCCGTCGACCCCGACCGTCCGCACCTCGGTGGGCCCCTCCGGGTCGGTCCGCCACGCATAGGCCAGACGGGAGCCGTCGGGGCTCCAGTCGATCGCCGTGATCCAGCCCCACTCGCCGGAGGATCCCGCCGGCCGGACCACGGGCGTCGGGGCGCCGCCGGTGGACGGGACGACGACGATGTCGAGATCGCCCTCGGCGTCCCGTGC
>DASVEC010000517.1:0-3764 GCA_036380755.1 Iamia sp.
TCGGGACCGACGACCCGGTGGAGGAGACCCGTTGGCTCCAGGGGTTCGCCGACCGACTGGGCGCCCCCCACGGGATCGTCGCCTACGTCGACCTCACGACGACCGACGCGGCGGAGACGATCGACCGCCACGCCGAGCTCCCCAACCTCCGCGGCGTGCGCGACCTCCGCTACGACGGCTACCTGACGGATCCCGACTGGGAGCGGGGCTACGCCCTGCTCGAGCGGCACGACCTCGTGTGCTGTGACGACCCCGCGGTGGAGGAGATGCACCTGGCGCGCGACCTCGCCCGGCGCCATCCCGGCATCACCCTGTGCATCGACCATGCCGGTCTCCCCCAGCGCCGGGACGACGAGTACTTCGCGTCGTGGCGAGACGGCCTCCGTGCCGTCGCCTCGGCCGGCAACACCGTCGTGAAGATCTCCGGCCTCGGGATGGGCGACCACCGGTGGACCGTCGACTCCCTGCGCCCCTGGGTGCTCGAGTGCATCGACGCCTTCGGAGTGGAGCGGAGCTTCTTCGGCACGAACTGGCCGCTCGATCGCCTCTACAGCTCCTACGGCGACGTGGTCGACGCCTACGCCGAGATCATCTCCTCCGACTTCTCGCCCGACGAGCAGGCCGCCCTCTTCAGCGGCAACGCCGACCGGATCTTCCGCCTGGGCTGATCGTCAGGGCCGCACCGACAGCGCCGATCCGTCCGAAGCCGGGTCGGCCGCCCCGCTGATCGCGCCGTCGGGACCGATGGCGATGCCGTGCACCCAGGCGACGCCGTGGCTCATCGGCCAGCGGCTGACGGTGTAGCCGTCGCGCTCGAGGGCGTCGGTGGTCGCATGCGGGATCCGGTTCACCACCTCGACGACGTCGCTCGTGGCGCAGAACCGCGGCTCGACCACCGCCTCGGTGATGGAGCGACCGAAGTCCACCAGGTTGAGGATCACCTGCACGACACCCATGGCGATCTGCGTGGCGCCGACCCCACCGAGCACGAACCGGGGCGATGCCCCGTCGTAGACGATCGTCGGCATGATCGAGCTGAACCTCGCCTTGCCGGGCGCGATCGAGTGCGCCCGTCCCGGTCGCGGGTCGAACGACGCCATGGCGCCGTTGTACATGAAGCCGAGTCCGTCGGTGACCACGCCCGAGGGGAACCCGAGGGTGTGCGTGAGCGACACGCACGAACCGTCGCCGTCGACGACGCACAGCTGGGTGGTGTTCCTGCTCTCCAGGTCGGCGCCGAGCCGGGGCACGGTGACCTTGTCGCCCCGCGCGATCCGCGCCGCCACCTCGTCGGCGTACCGCTCGGACAGCAGCTCGGCGACGGGGACCTCGACGAAGGCGGGGTCGCCGAGGTGGCGATCCTTGTCGACCGTCGCCTGCTTCATGACCTCGACGACGGTGCGGACGTACTCGACGGAGTTGTGGCCCATGGCGGCCAGGTCGAAGCGCTCGAGGATGGCGAGCATCTCGAGCAGCATCGGGCCGCCTCCGGGCGCCTGGTTGCTCGCCACCCGCAGACCCCGGTAGGTCCCCCACACCGGTGCCTCCCAGCGGGGCTGGCACCCGCGGAGGTCCTCGAGGGACAACAGGCCACCGTGCGCCTCGAAGTCCGCCGCCATCGCGTGGGCGAGCTCCCCCGTGTAGAAGGACTCCACGCCGTCATCGGCCAGCGACCGGAGCACCGCGGCCAGATCGGGGTTGCGGACGACCGTCCCCATCCGGTGGGGCCGGCCGTTCGGGCGCAGGTACAGGGCTCGGCCCGCCGGGGACAGCGCCAGCCGCTCGAGGTTGCTGGCGTGGCCGGAGTAGCTCGGCATGCCGAACTGCATGGCGACACCGGGCCGGACCGGCCAGCCCCGCTCGGCCCACTCGATGGCCGGCGCCAGGACCTCGCGCCACGGCAGCGCACCCGCCTCGTGATGAGCGACGTACAGGGCACCGGGAGCGGACGGCACGCACACCGACTCGTAGCCCAGCTCGTTCACCTGACCCTCGAGGACGAACCCGAAGCCGTCCTCCGACTCGCCGACGATCGCGCTCGCCCACATGTCGGGCGTCGCCGCGACGGGAGCGCGGGCGTGGAAGTCGAGGTAGGACAGCAGGCCGGTCCGGCCGTCGTGGATCGCCATGCTCCCGAACCCGCCGAGACCGCACTGGAGCGGGTCGACGACGCCCTGGACGAACGCGGCGGCGACGGCTGCGTCCACGGCGTTGCCGCCGGCGGCGAGCACGTCGATCCCCGCCTCGGCCGCCTCCGGCTGCGGGGCGACCACCATGCCGTCGCCGGCGCCCGCGCTAGCCATGGACGGTGAAGCGGTAGGTGCCGCCCCCGGCCTCGAGGTGCAGGGATCCAGCGACGGCGAGCAGATCGCGGAGGCCGGGTCGCGGCGTGGCCCGGCCATCGGCCCAGAGCACCGTCCCGCCCTCCTCGACGACGCCGCCGGCGGCCGGGAGGGGGAGGACCACCTCGGCCGTGCTCGTCGCCGGCACCGTGACGTCGACGGTCAGGCTCTCGCCCCGACGCCGCCAGGCGATGGCGGCATCGCCGCGGGGCGTCGCGAGCCGCGCCTCGGCGTGGTCCAGGTGCTGCGTGAGGCACGGCTTCACCAGCATCCGTCGCCACCCGGGGGCGAGCGGGCTGATCCCGGCCACGTCCTTGTACAGGAACTTCGAGATCGCCGCGAGCAGCTTCATGTTGCGGCTGGAGCTCGGGTACTTGGTCGCCGCGTGCCCCCAGGTCTCCCAGATCGTCGTGGCTCCCTGGGTGACCTGGAAGCCCCAGCCGGGGAAGTCCTCCCACGTGGCGATCCGGAGCATCACCTCCGGCGCACCGAGGTCGGCGAGGACCTGCTCCAAGGCCGGTGTGCCCATGGTCCCGGTGACCAGGTGGCCGCCGTCGCGCTCGATCCGTTCGACGAGGTTCCGGCCGACCGCCTCACGGTGCTCGTCCGGGACGAGCCCCAGCCAGAGGGGAAGGGCCTGCGCGGTCTGGCTGCCGTCGGCGTACCGGCCCGTGCCGGCGTCGAAGAAGGTGTCGTTGAACGTGGCCCGGATCGCCTCGGCCCGCGACCGGGCCGCCTCCTCGCCCGCCGCGTCCCCGAGGACGTGGGCGACCCGAGCGACGACGTCGGCGGTCGCGTAGTACCAGGCCGTCGAGGTGAGGGCGACGGGCGTGAGCTCGGCGAGGGGGCTGCAGCTGCCGTCGGGGAGGGGCTCCATGTGATCGCCGAAGCCGGCCCCGACGATGCCCTGCTCGTCCAGCGACGAGGTCCACGCCAGGGCGGCACGGAGGCCGTCGTGGTGTCGCTCCAGGATCGACCGGTCGCCGTAGTACGAGTACAGGTTCCAGGCGATCACCGCGTACGTGGCCGCGCTGAAGTCGGGCCACTTCGCGTAGGGGAACCCGGGCAGCACGGACCATCCCGTCTTGCCGCGCCAGTGGATCGGCGTGACGATCGGGACGCTGCCGTCGGGCAGCTGCGTGTCCCGGATGTCGTCGAGCCACTTCGACCAGTACGCCAGCGTGTCGAAGCAGTACAGGTAGTCCTCGATGATCCAGCCGGGATCGCCGAGCCACCCGACCCGCTCGCCGCGGTCGGCCGCGTCCTGCGGGTAGCCCTGGAAGCTCGCCCGGTACGTCCACCGGACGTTCTGGTCGATCTGGTTCAGGAGCGGGTCGGCGCAGCTGAAGCTGTTCCCGGGCCCCACGTCGGTGTGGACGACGCGGGCCTCCACCTCGGTGACCGTCGCCCCACCCGTCGCCG
>DASVEC010000518.1:0-2433 GCA_036380755.1 Iamia sp.
CGCAGATCCTCGACCACGTGTGGAACTACGACTTCGGCGGCGACGGCGGCATCGTCGAGACCTACATCGGCTACCTGCGCAAGAAGCTCGACAACGGTGACGACGTCCGGCTGATCCACACCATCCGCGGCGTGGGCTACGTCGTGCGCGAGCAGAGCTGAACGCCTGCCCGTGAGCCTCCGCCTCCGCCTGCTGCTCGGCCTCGGCCTCGTCGCCGTCGTCCTCGTCGTCGTCGCCGGCGTGGTGACGCGGTCGACCCAGGAGGACCTGTTGGCCAGCGTCGACGAGCAGCTCCGCAACGAGGCCCAGGGGCCGGCCTTCGCCGCCGCCCTGCGGGGTCAGGAGGACGCCGTCACGGTCGGGCCCGGTATCGCCGGCCAGGGGAGCGGCCCGCAGTGGGGCCCCGCCTCCGCCGAGAGGATCTTCCGGGGCCCGACCACCCTCTGGATCGGGGTGGTGGACGACGGCGCGGTCGTGACCCTGGACGCCCCCGTCGACGCCGACGGCGCCATGATCGTCCCGGCCTGGACCGAGTCCCAGATCGACGCCATCCGGCCCGGCCGCATCCAGACCGTGGGCGGTGTCGGGGCCGACCGGTTCCGCGTCCTCGCCGAGGAGGGACCCGACGGTCGCACCGTCGGGCTCATCGCGGCGCCGATCGACGACGTCGACGCCTCCATCCGCCAGCTGATCGCGGTCGAGGTGGTGGCGACGGCCGTGGCCCTGGGCCTGCTCGGCCTGGTCGCCCTGTGGGTGCTGCGGCTCGGCGTGCGCCCGATCAAGCAGATGACGGCGACGGCGACGGCCATCGGCGACGGCGACCTGTCGCAGCGGGTGCCCGAGGCCGATCCCCGCACCGAGGCCGGCGAGCTGGGCATCGCCCTCAACTCGATGCTGACCCACATCGAGGACGCCTTCGCCGCGAGCGCCGCGTCCGAGCAGCGGCTGCGGCGGTTCGTGGCCGACGCCTCGCACGAGCTGCGGACGCCGATCACCACCATCCGGGGCTACGCCGAGCTCCACCGCCGCGGGGGGCTGGAGGACCCCGAGGCCCGGGCGTCGGCCATGGCCCGGACCGAGCAGGAGGCGGTGCGCATGGGCCGTCTCGTCGAGGACCTGCTGCTGCTGGCCCGGCTCGACCAGGGCCGCCCGCTGGAGGCCGATCCCGTCGACCTCGGGGCGCTGGCCACCGATGCCCGGGACGACTCCGCCGCCGCCCACCCCGACCACCCCGTCACGGTGGAGGCCGCCGCCGGCTGCATCGTCGTGGGCGACGACCACCGCCTCCGCCAGGTCGTCGGCAACCTGCTGGCCAACGCGGTGTCCCACACGCCCGCCGGCACGGCCATCACCCTGCGGGTCGCACCCGTGCCCGACGATGCCCGGCTGGTCGCGCTGGAGGTCATCGACGAGGGACCGGGCATGCCGGCCGACCTGGCCGAGCGGGCCTTCGAGCGCTTCGCCCGGGGCGACGTGGCCCGGTCGCGCGCCGCCGGGAGCACCGGCCTGGGCCTCTCGATCGTCCAGGCCATCGTCGCCGCCCACGGCGGCTCGGTCACGCTGTCGTCGACCGAGGGGGAGGGGACGACGGTCCGCGTGACGCTTCCGCGGGACGGGACGCGGGCCGGGTAGCGGGCACGAGGCGGCTGGTCCGGAGGAGCAGGGGGAGGCCGACGATGCCGAGGACGGCGGCGGTCCAGCCCACGGCCCGGGCGTCCCAGGCGCCGACGACGATGCCGACGAGCGCCGACAGGCCGGTGCCGGCGAGGTTCATGGCCAGCAGCTGGTAGCCGCCCAGGCGGCCGGCGTGGTCGGGTCCGACCCGGTCGGCGGTCGTGGCCATCAGGGTCGGGAACAGCGGCGCCAGGGCCAGGCCCACCAGCGGGTAGGCGGCCACGGCCAGCGGCCGGGGGAGGAGGGGCACGGCCAGGAGGAGGCCCGACGTGGCCACCCCACCCGTCACCAGCAGGGGCCGGGGTGCGGCGCGCAGACGGCCGAGCACCAGCCGACCGCCGGTGATGCCGCCCCAGAAGGCGGCGACGGCCAGGCCGGCCGAGGATCCCGACGCGCCCCGGCCGTCCTCCAGGTAGGTCGCGGCCCAGTTCCCGGTGACGATCCCCAGCGTGCAGAACAGGGCGAAGGCGGCGAGCGACCAGGCCGCGGCCCGGCGGACCTCAGGGCCGGCCGGCACCCGCGCCGGCGCGGGGCCGCGGTGCTCGGCGAGGGCCGCGGGCCAGGCGATGGTGGGGGACAGGGCGAGGGCCGCGGCGAGGACAGCCGCCCCGGCCCCGGCCAGGAACCCGACCGACCACGACGTCACCGCCACCAGCGCGGGGAACGCGGTGGCGCCGACTCCGTAGGCACCGAAGACGAGGCCGGCCTGGCGGACGTCCCGGACCGCGGTCTGGTAGCGGTTGCCCAGCGAGTCGAGCG
>DASVEC010000519.1:0-5806 GCA_036380755.1 Iamia sp.
AGGTGCGGGCCTGGCACCAGGAGCTGTCCGACGCCCAGGCCGTGAGCGAGGTGTACCAGCGGGTGCTCGGCCGGCCGGCCGACGCCGCCGGCCAGAGCTACTGGGTCGGCCGGCTCGGCGCCGGGCTGACCCGGGCCAAGATGATCGCCTCCTTCGCCCTCTCACCCGAGTCCCGGACCCGCACCCGCGGCCAGGGCGCATGGACGACGCTGACCCTCGGGATCTACGGGCGGGCCCCCGGCGCCACCGAGTGGGGCGGCGCCGGCGTCTGGGATCAGGTGGCCGACGCCTACCTCCGCGAGGCCATCGGATCCGACGAGGTCCGCGCCCTCGCCTCCTGAGGGCATGATCTGGGGATGGACGTCCAGCTCCGTCACCAGCCCAGCTTCTCCATCGCCCGCTGCCTGCTCGCACCGAACGAGCCGCTCCGGGCCGAGTCCGGCGCCATGATGGCCATGGCCGCCGACACCCACCTGGAGGCCAAGGCCCAGGGCGGGGTCATGAAGTCGCTCAAGCGGGCCGCCCTCGGGGGCGAGTCGTTCTTCATCACTACCCTCACCGCGGGGCCCGGCGGGGGCTGGGTCGACCTGGCCGCCAACCTGCCCGGCGACCTGGCCGTCATCCAGATGGACGGCGTGAACCCGTGGCTCCTGTCCAAGGGCGCCTTCCTCGGCTCGGACCCCAACGTCACCGTCGACACCCAGTTCACCGGGATGAAGATGTTCGCCGGCGGCGAGGGCGCCTTCCTGCTCCAGGCCGCCGGCCAGGGCCCGCTGGTGGTGTCGGCCTTCGGCGCCATCGACCGCATCGCCCTCGAGGCCGGTCAGGCCGTCGTGGTCGACTCCGGCCACTTCGTCGCGGCCCACGCCAACATCCAGTACACGCTGCGCCGCGCTGCTCAGGGCAGCTTCATCCAGTCGGCCAAGTCGGGCGAGGGCTTCGTGTTCGAGTTCGTCGGCCCCGGCGAGGTCCTGATGCAGAGCCGCAACCCCGCCGGCCTGATCAGCTTCCTGTCCAGCAACGGCCTCGGCACCCGCGCCTGAGGGAGGACTCGTGAGGGTCGTCGTCACGCTCGAAGAGGAGGAGCTCGCCCGGATCCGCTCGCTGGTGGAGACGGGGAGCGCACACAGCGCGTGGGGGTTCGTGCAGCATGCCGTCTCCCTGGCCCTCGACGATGTGGACGACTGGGTGAGGATCTTGGGTTCTGCACTGGATGCCACCGGGGGCCCACTCACCGACAAGGAGCGCTGCTGGGCCGACGGGGTGCTCGGCACCGGGCCCGGCGCCGCGCGCTGATCGCCCTCGATCGTGATGACCGGCGGGTCATCGCCCTACTGGCCCGGGCGGCCGAGACAGGCGCGGCCGTCGTCGTGCCGGCGACGGCTCTGGCCCAGGCGATCCGGCGGCCGGACCGTCAGGCGCGTCTAGCCCGGCTGCTCCGCCAGCCGAGCACGCACGTCGTGGCGCTCGATCGCCTCGACGCCACGACCGTGGGCCGGATCCTGGCCGTCAGCGGGACGGCTGACATCGCCGACGCCCACGTGGTGGTCTGCGCCCGGCGTGTCGGCCAGGCCGTGGTCACCTCGGACCCGGATGACCTCCGCCAGCTCGACGCCCGGCTCGATCTGGTGACGATCTGATCAGCGGGCCCAGTCGGGGGCCCAGGGCGGGTCGACCTGGCGCTTGCCCCGGTCGAGCGAGGCCAGGGCGTCTCGATCGCCGTCGGTGAGCTCGACGTCGAGGGCGCCGAGGTTCTCCTCGATCCGCTCCCGCTTGGTGGCCTTGGGGATCACGGCCACGTGGTCGCCCTCGTCGAGCACCCAGCGCAGCAGCACCTGGGCCGGCGTGGCGCCGCGCTCCTCGGCGATGGCCACGACGGCCGGGTCGGTGAGCAGCTCGCCGCGGGCCAGCGGCGAGTAGGCGGTGAAGAGGAGGCCGTGCTCGGCCGTGAGCGCCATGAGCTCGGGCTGGGCCAGGTAGGCGTGGTGCTCGACCTGGTTGGTGAAGATGGGGGCGGCGTCGAGGGCCCGGCGCAGGTGGTCGGGGGTGAAGTTGCTGACGCCGATGTGACGGGTCGCGCCGGCCTCCATCAGCTCGACGAAGGCGGCCAGGTTGGCCTCCAGCTTCCCGAGCCGCAGCGGCCAGTGGACGAGCAGCAGGTCGACGTGGTCGGTCTTCAGCTTCTCGAGGCTCTCGGCGGTCGAGCGCTTGATCTTCTCGGGCGTGAGCTGGTCGTTCCACACCTTGGTGGTGAGGAAGATCTCGTCCCGGTCGATGCCCGAGGCGACGATGGCGTCGCCCACCGCGGCCTCGTTCTCGTACACCTGGGCGGTGTCGATGTGGCGGTAGCCGAGCTCGAGGGCAGCCGTGACGCCGGGGAAGGTGTCGTCGCCGACCAGCTCCCAGGTGCCGAAGCCGATGGCGGGCACCTCGGTGCCCTGGATGGTGCGCAACATCGGAACTGCCTATCAGGGTGGAACCGTCAGCCCAACGCGGTAGACCGACGGCACCATCGCGCCTCGGAGGAACCCATGGCTGATCGCGACCGCACCGACTTCTGGTTCGACCCCCTGTGCCCGTGGTGTTGGATCACGTCGCGCTGGATCCTCGAGGTGGAGAAGGTGCGCGACATCGACGCCACCTTCCACGTGATGAGCCTGGCCGTCCTGAACGAGGGTCGTGATCTGCCCCCGCAGTACCAGGAGCTGCTGGAGAAGGGCTGGGGGCCCGTGCGGGTGGCCATGGCCGTCGACCGCGACCACGGCCAGGAGGGCCTCTCCGCGTACTACACGGCGGTCGGCACCCGCATCCACAACAACGGCGAGGAGGACCTGCCCGAGATCGTGAAGGCCGGCCTGGCCGACGCCGGGCTGCCGGCGTCGCTGTTCGACGTCTACGACTCCGACGAGCTCGACGACGCCCTCCGCAAGAGCCACCACGAGGGCATGGACGCGGTGGGCGACGACGTCGGGACGCCCACCATCCACGTCAACGGCGTGGCCTTCTTCGGACCGGTGCTCAGCCGCATCCCCCGGGGCGAGGAGGCCGGCAAGGTGTGGGACGGGGCCGTGGCGCTGGCCGGCTACCCCCACTTCTTCGAGCTCAAGCGCACCCGCCACGAGGGCCCCCAGTTCGACTGAGGGCCCGAGCCTCACGGCTCCAACGACAGCTCCTCCTCGGGCCCGCAGCCAGTCTGCTCGAGGTTGCAGCCGTGCTGGACCGTCCACCGCGGTTCGTCTTCGCGGCGCCAGACGATCTCCACCACGCCAGAGTCGACGAGGAAGGTGATGCGCGACCCGTCACCGTTCTCGGTCCACTCCGCCCTCTGCCCGGCGTCGAGGGCCTCCTCCAGGCACGTTCGCCACGTGTCCCAGGTGGCATCGCCGCACCGGTCGGACGTCGGGCGCGTCGACCAGGCGGGTGGCACGGTGAGGGCGGGCAGGGTGGCGACCCACTCGGCGTCGCAGGACTCGCCCCGGACGGTGACCAGCAGGACGGACCCGGTGCGATCGGCCGGCGCCTCGGCGGTGCAGGAGTCGACCGATTCGGCCCCCGGGACGGGGCCGGTCCCGTCGCCCCGGCAGGCCGTGCTGTACATGCAGTCGTAGTCCTCGACACTGACCCAGAGCCCCTCGCCGTCGCGGAGGGAGATGTCGTCACCGACGAGCTGCACGTCCGGTCGGCTGCGGCCCGGCGGTCCGCCCGTCTCGGTGAGCGGGCCCAACCCCTCTTCGGAGCCGGCGACCGAGATCGACCACCGCCGGGCGCCCCCCTCGGCGAACAGCGAGAGCTCATCCACGTCGAGAACGACGTCCACCGTCTCTGCCGACGGCCCATCGGCGAGCGGCGGGGGGGCGAGCGAGACGGGATCCTCCTCGGTGCATGGGTAGGGGGTGCCGACCTCGCTGCCGTAGCCCGGGATGGTGAAGCCGTCGCAGAGGGTGCGGACCCACCCGTCGAGGGTGAGGCCCGGGTACCGGAAGACCTCGATCGGGTGGCCCTCGACCGGTTCGGCCAGCACCCTCCACCAGGAGAGGGACACGGAGTCGTTGGCGTGGCCCTCCGTGGTGACCAGCTCGACCGTCTCACCCCCGCCGACGGCGTCCTCCAGGCAGCCGAAGGCGGCCGCCGCGCCCATGGGATCGGCCGGTCCGGGGAGCTCGCCGGCGTCGAAGGCCTCGGAGCCGCAGGGCGGGTCGAGCGGCACGTCCCGGGTCGAGAAGGCGGGCGGGACGGTGAGCGCCGGCAGCTCGTCGACGATCTCGAGCGCGCACGCGATGCCCTCACCGTCCGGCGTGACGGTCAGGACGGCCCGGGTGGGCTCGTCGAGGGGCACCGGGTCGGTGGTGCAGCTCGGCAGGGGGATCGTGGGCACGACGCCGCCCTGCCGGCAGGCGCCGCCCTGGCACGGCACCGCGGTCACCGCCGGCTCGAGGGGCAGGGCGTCGGTCTGGGTCCCGTCGTACACCAGCGAGGTCGTCCCGGGCTCCTGGGCGGGCACGAACCGGCCGGCGCAGGGGCTGCCGGGGTCGCAGGCGAAGGTGCGCACGTTCAGCGTGGTCTCCGGCCCGACCTCGTTCACCAGGACGACCTGCAGGGGCATGGCGACGGCTTCGGGACGGGTCGCCGTGGTGCTCGTCCCGCCGTCGTCGGTGACCACGTCGGGCCGGCCGTCGTCGCGGGTGACGACCACGGCGGCGCCGATGCCCACCACGGCCAGGACGGCCGCGGCGACGGCCAGCAGCCGCCGGGATCGGCCGGTCGGGACCCCCACGGTGGGATCCTCGATGGCACCGGTGACGTCGGCCGGGCGGATCGGGTCCGCCGCCGGGTCGGTGGCGGCGGCCCACGCCTCGAGGGCGCGGGTCAGGTCGTCGTCGTCGTCGTTCACGTCGCCTCCTCGGTGACGCCCAGCTCGCGGCGGAGGCGGGCCAGCCCGCGCTCGGTGTGGTTGCGGACGGTCGACACCGACACGCCCAGCAGGTCGGCCACCTCGGGTGTGGGCCAGCGACAGCCGACCTGCAGGTAGACGGCCACCCGCTGGCGCTCGGGCAGGGCGGCCAGGGCCCGGGCCAGGCCCGGCTCGACCTCGGGGAACCGATCAGCCCCGGCCAGACCGGCGGGGAGCTCGACGGTGGGGGGCAGTCGGCGGGGGAGCCGGCTGCGGGCGACCGTGTAGGTGTAGCCCGCCGGGTTGGCCATGGCCCGGACCCGCGCCCAGTGGCACCAGACGTGGACCAGGGCGTCGGTGGTGGCGTCCCGAGCCGCCTCGACGCCGGCCAGGGGCACCAGCGCCCGCCGCACCCGTGGCCCGACCTCGTCGACGAACGCGCCGAAGTCACCCGTCGGCGTCGCCTCCCTCTCGACCGTCATCGCACCCACACCCCACCAGAAAGACGGGCGGGGCGCCGATCGGTCACATCAGATCTGGGATTGCTGGTCGGCCCAGTAGGGGTCGCGGAGACGGCGCTTGATCAGCTTGCCGTTGGGCTCGCGCGGGAGGGCCTCGACGAAGTCGACCGTCTTGGGCAGCTTGAACTTCGCCATCCGGGTGGCGGCCCACTCGAGGATCTCGGCCTCGACCTCCGATGTGCCCTCGACCCCCTCCGGGGTCTCGACCACGGCCTTGATCTCCTCGCCCCAGTCGGCGTGGGGGATGCCGAAGACGGCCACGTCCTGGACCTTGGGGTGGTTGATCAGCTCGCCCTCGATCTCGGCCGGGTAGATGTTCACGCCGCCCGAGATGATCATGTCGCTCTTGCGATCCCGCAGGAACAGGTAGCCGTCGGCGTCGAGCTCGCCCAGG
>DASVEC010000520.1:0-13523 GCA_036380755.1 Iamia sp.
CGGCGCCGTCGGTGGACGCACCGTCGCGTCCGTCCACGGGCGGTGCCGCGATGGTGGATGGCAGCGCCAGGTTGGGGCCACGCCGTCGGTGGGCCCGCCGCGTGCTCGCTGTCCGCCATCTCGCCCTTCCGGTCCTCTCCGTCGCGCCGCCCCCCGCTGATCGGCACGCGCGGCACGACATCCAGGGCGAGACCTACCCTGGCGCCCCCGACCCCCGGAGCCCGCTGCCATGGCCATCGCCCGCGACGCCGGTCGCACCGACCTTCCCCTGCTCGACGAGACGATCGGCGGTGCCCTCGACCGGGCCGTCGCCGCCCACCCCGAGCGCGACGCCCTGATCGTCCGGCACCAGCACGTCCGGTTGAGCTGGAGCGAGCTGGCCGACGAGGTCGACCGGGTGGCGCGCGGCCTCCTCGCCCGCGGCGCCCGCGTCGGGGACCGGCTCGGCATCTGGAGCCCCAACCACGCCGAGTGGGTGCTGACCCAGCTGGCCACCGCCCGGATCGGCGTCGTGCTCGTCACCCTCAACCCGGCCTACCGGACCCACGAGGTGGCCTACGCCCTGCGGCAGTCCGGGTGCCGGTTCCTCGTCGCCGCCTCGGCGTTCAAGACCAGCGACTACCGGGCCATGGTCGACGAGGTCCGCGCCGAGCTGCCCGACCTCGAGCAGGTCATCTGGCTCGACACCTCCGACTGGGCCTACCTCCTCGCCGAGGGCGACGGGTTCGGCGAGGCCGGGGCGACCGTCGCCGCCGTGGAGGCCGGCCTCACCCCCGACGACGCCGTCAACATCCAGTTCACCAGCGGCACCACCGGCTTCCCCAAGGGCGCGACCCTCAGCCACCGCAACATCCTCAACAACGGCTGGTTCGTAGGCGAGGGGTGTCGCTACACCGAGGTCGACCGGGTGTGCATCCCGGTGCCGCTCTACCACTGCTTCGGCATGGTGATGGGTGTGCTCGGCTGCGTCACCCACGGCAGCGCCATGGTGTTCCCGGCGCCCGCCTTCGAGCCCGCCGCCACCTTGCTGGCGGTGGAGGAGGAGCGCTGCACGTCGCTCTACGGCGTGCCCACGATGTTCATCGCCGCGCTGGGCGATGCCTCGTTCCCCGAGCGGGACCTGTCGTCGCTCCGCACCGGGATCATGGCCGGCTCGCCGTGCCCGGTCGAGGTGATGAAGCGGTGCATCGGCGAGATGCACATGGACGAGGTCACGATCTGCTACGGCATGACCGAGACCTCGCCGGTCAGCACCCAGACGGCGGCCGACGACGACCTCGACCGCCGGGTCGGCTCCGTCGGCCGGGTCCACCCCCACGTCGAGATCCAGGTCGTCGACCCCGAGGGCGGCGCCGTCGTCGAGCGGGGCGAGACGGGCGAGCTGTGCACCCGCGGCTACTCGGTGATGCTCGGCTACTGGGCCGATCCCGACCGCACCGCCGAGGCCATCGACGCCGACGGCTGGATGCACACCGGCGACCTCGCCGTCATGGACGACGCCGGCTACGTCAACATCGTCGGGCGCAGCAAGGACATGGTCATCCGCGGCGGCGAGAACATCTACCCCCGCGAGGTCGAGGAGTTCCTCTACTCCCACCCGGCCATCGTCGACGTCCAGGTCATCGGCGTCCCCGACGAGCGCTACGGCGAGGAGCTGATGGCGTGGGTGACCCTTCGCGAGGGGGCCACCCTCACCGTCGACGAGCTACGGGAGTTCTGCTCCGGGAAGATCGCCCACCACAAGATCCCCCGCCACCTCCACGTCACCGACGCCTTCCCCATGACCGTCACCGGCAAGGTCCAGAAGTACCTGATGCGCGAGGAGTCGATCTCGATGCTGGGTCTGGAGGCCGCGGCCGCCACCGAGACCGCCTGAGCGGTTCTGATCAGCCAGCGTTGCGTGGGCGCAACGCTCGCTGATCAGAACGTGAGCGACGCCGTCCTAGGGTCGGGGCGTGCGCGTCGTGCAGGTCGAGCCCCACGTGACGCGGGCGTTGCGGAACACGGTGCTGCGCCCGGGGATGGACGTCGAGGCCGTCCACTGGCCCGACATCGAGTCCGATGCGGCCCTGACCTACGCCGTCCTGGGCGACGACGACGCCCCGCTCACCACCGTGACCATGGTCCCGGTGCCGTGCCCGTGGCGCCCCGACGACCGGCCGGCCTGGCAGCTCCGGGGCATGGCCACCGACGACACCGTGCGGGGACAGGGCGTGGGTCGCCGGGCCCTCGACGCCGCCGTCGCCCACGTGCGAGCCGACGGAGCCGTCCTCGTCTGGTGCAACGCCCGCGACGTGGCGCTGTCGTTCTACGAGCGCGCCGGCTTCGTGGTCGAGGGCGACGGGTTCGTCACCGAGCGCGGCATCCCCCACCACCCGATGGCCCTCGATCTGGGGTAATCGCTTGGGCCGCAGGGGAGCGGTCCTCCACTGTGGTCCGCCCTGACCATCGACCTGGAGGGGGCGACGATGCCCGCCACCAAGATCACCGACACGCTCTACAGCTGGGCCCGCGACGCCGAGACCGGCACGCTCGATCAGGCCCGCAAGACGGCGCGCCTGCCGATCATCGCCGGCCACGTCGCCCTGATGCCCGATGCCCACGTGGGCATGGGGGCCACGGTCGGCTCGGTCATCCCCACCCGCGACGCCGTCATCCCCGCGGCCGTCGGGGTCGACATCGGCTGCGGCATGGTCGCGGCCGAGCTCGACGTCACCGCCGACCATCTGCCCGACAGCCTCGACCCGCTGCTGGCGCGGATCGAGGCCCGGGTGCCGGCCGGCGTCGGCCGGGGTCACGACAACGCCGCCCACAAGGCCGATCGGTGGATGGCGAAGCACCGGCCCCACACCCGCCTGTCGCAGGGCCAGGCCAAGAAGGCGCTGACCCAGTTCGGCACCCTCGGCTCGGGCAACCACTTCGTGGAGGTCTGCCTCGACGAGCGCGACCACGTGTGGGTCGTGCTCCACTCGGGCAGCCGGGGCATCGGCAACCAGCTGGCCCAGGCCCACATCGAGACGGCCAAGCGGCTGCGCCACCAGCTGCCCCACCACCTCGAGGATCCGAACCTGGCCTGGCTCGTCCAGGGCACCGAGGAGTTCGACGCCTACATCGGCGACATGCTCTGGGCCCAGGACTACGCCGCCGCCAACCGGGAGCAGATGGTCACCGTCGTGCTCCGCGAGGTGCTGACGGCCATCGGCTCCGGCCGGGAGGTCAGCCGGGTCAACTGCCACCACAACTTCACCCAGCGCGAGGTCCACGACGGCCAGGAACTGTGGATCACGCGGAAGGGCGCCATCAAGGCCGACATCGGTGACCTCGGCGTGATCCCGGGCTCGATGGGGACGCGGTCCTACGTCGTGTCCGGCCTGGGCTCGACCGAGAGCTACACGTCGTGCTCGCACGGCGCCGGCCGGCGCTTCAGCCGGACCGCGGCCCGCAAGCGCTTCAGCGCCGAGGACCTCGCCGCGGCGATGGGCGACCGGACGTGGCTGAGGGACAAGGCCGGGCGTCTCGTCGACGAGATCCCCGGCGCCTACAAGGACATCGACCAGGTCATGGCCGACCAGGTCGACCTGGTCGAGGTCCGCCACACCCTGCGTCAGGTCCTCAACTACAAGGGCACCTGAAGAGGTCACCCATGCGGGCGTAGCGTCGTCCGCATGGGTGATCTCGCCATCGAGGTGGACGGGCTCCGGAAGCGGTTCGGCGCCACGGTGGCCCTCGATGGTCTGGACCTCAGGGTCGGCCCGGGCGAGGTCCACGGCTTCCTCGGCCCCAACGGCGCCGGCAAGTCCACCACCATCCGGGTGCTGCTCGGCCTGCTCCGGGTGGACGGCGGGACCGTGCGCCTGCTCGACGGTGACCCGTGGCGTGACGCCGTGGCCCTCCACCGGCGGCTGGCCTACGTGCCCGGCGACGTCGACCTCTGGCCCAACCTGACCGGCGGTGAGGCGATCGACGTCATCAGCCGCCTCCGGGGTGGGCTCGACCGGGCCCGTCGTGACGCCATGGTCGAGCGCTTCGGGCTCGACCCCACCAAACGGGGTCGCACCTACTCCAAGGGCAACCGCCAGAAGGTGGCGCTCGTCGCCGCCCTCGCCGCCGATGTCGAGCTCCTGGTGCTCGACGAGCCCACGTCGGGCCTCGACCCGCTGATGGAGGCGGTGTTCCAGGACTGCATCCGCGAGGCTCGGGCCGAGGGCCGCACGGTCCTGCTGTCGAGCCACATCCTGGCCGAGGTCGAGGCCCTCTGCGATCGGGTCAGCATCATCCGCCAGGGGCGGACGGTCGAGAGCGGGACGCTCGACGAGCTGCGGCATCTCACCCGCACGTCGATCGACGCCGAGGTCGAGGAGGAGCCCGCCGGCCTCGACGCGCTGGCGGGCGTCCACGGGCTGAGCGTGGTGGACAAGCGGGTGCGCTTCGACGTCGACACCCCGCAGCTGGCCGCGGCGATCGCCCGTCTGAGCGGGCTCGGCATCCGCTCGCTGGCCAGCCACCCGCCCACCCTCGAGGAGCTGTTCCTCCGCCACTACGGCGACGACGTGGCGGCCGGGGGCGACGGGGAGGACGGCGCGTGAGTGCCGCCTTCGCCGGGACGGGCGTCCTGGTCCGTCTCGCCCTCCGGCGGGACCGGGTGCGGCTGTCCATCTGGGTCGGCCTCCTGGTGGCGATGGTGGCATGGACCGCCCAGAGCATCATGGCGATCTACACCGAGCCGGAGCTGGCCGACTACGCCCGCACGGCCGACGCCAACGCCACCCTCGTCGCCCTGTCCGGGCCGGCCCGGGGCCTGGAGACGTTCGGCGGCCGGATCGCGTTCGAGGTCTGGCAGCTGGCGCTCGCCTTCGCCCTGCTCGGCCTGCTCACCGTGGTGCGCCACACCCGCCACGAGGAGGAGGCGGGCCGGGCCGAGCTGCTGCGGTCGGCCGTGCTCGGGCGCCACGCGCACAGCGCCGCCGCCCTGATCGTGGCCAGCGGGGCCTCGCTGGTGGTCGGCCTGGCGTCGGGGGCCCTGCTGGCGGTGCAGGACCTCTCCGTCACCGGCTCGTTCGTGCTGGGCCTGGGGTTGGCGTCGGTCGGCACCTCGTTCGCGGCCATCGGCCTCCTCGCCACCCAGGTCACCGAGCACGGCCGGGCGGCGTCGGGGCTCGCCGTGGCCGCGATGGGCGCGACCTACGTCGCCCGGGCCGTGGGCGACATCGGCCGCGGGGCGCTGTCGTGGCTGTCGCCCTTCGGCTGGGCCCAGGCGGCGCAGCCCTACGTCGGCGACCGGTGGTGGCCGCTGCTGGTGTCGGTCGCGGTGAGCGGGCTGCTCGTCGCCGGGGCGCTGACGCTCGAGGCCCGACGGGACGTGGGCGCCGGGCTCGTGCAACCCCGTCCGGGCCCGGCGACGGCATCACCGATCCTGGGCACGCCGGTGGGGCTGGCCTGGCGACTGCAGCGGGCGACGTTGCTGGCCTGGACCGCCGGGACCGCCCTCCTGGCCGTGGCCATGGGCTCGGTGGCCGAGAGCGCCGACGACCTGGTCGGCGACAACGAGCAGATCCGCGACTACCTCGCCTCGGTGCAGGGCGCCTCCCTGGCCGACGTCTTCCTCGCCACCGTCCTGCTGTACCTCGCCCTGCTGGCGGCGGGGTACGCCGTGCAGGCGGCGCTGCGGGCCCGCGCCGAGGAGACCTCGGGTCGCGGCGAGGCCGTCCTGGCCACGGCCACGTCGCGAGGCGCGTGGGCCGGCGGGCACGTCCTCGTCGCCGCCCTCGGCGCCGTGGTCGTGCTGGCCGTGTCGGCCGCGGCCATGGGCCTGGCCTACGGGCTGGCGGTGGGCGACCTGGGCGAGGTGCCCCGTCTGGTGGCGGCGGCCGCGACCTTCCTGCCGGCGGTCGCCGTGGCAGTGGCCGTGGCGGTCGCCGTCTTCGGCGTCTGGCCCCGGGCGACGGTGGCGGCGTGGGCGGTCGTCGGTGTCAGCACCTTCGTCGGGGTCCTGGGCGACGGTCTCCGGCTGCCCGGCTGGCTGCAGGACGTCTCCCCCTTCACCCACGTCCCCGCCGTGCCTGCGGAGGCGGCGACGGCCCTGCCGCTGGCCGTCCTGACGGGGGTCGCGGCGGTGCTGGCGGGCGTCGGTCTGGTGGCCCTGCGGCGCCGCGACATCGGCTGATCCGAGGCGGCCGGAACGGCCCCGGAGAGGTGAGTGCGCGCGCGGGGCGTCACATCCCGTAGCCTGGGCCGCCGCTGCACCACTCAGGTGTGGTGGCGCGCCCACACCGGGCCGCACAGGTAAGGACAGAGATCTTGGCTACAGGCACCGTGAAGTTCTTCAACGCAGAGAAGGGCTTCGGCTTCATCTCCCGGGAGGGTGCGGACGACGTGTTCGTCCACTTCTCCAACATCCAGGGCGAGGGCTACAAGTCCCTCGACGAGGGGCAGAAGGTCGAGTTCGACGTTGCCCCCGGCCGCAAGGGCGAAGAGGCCCAGAACGTCCGCGTCGTCTGACGCACACCCTTTGACGAACGAGCCGCCGGCCTTCGGGTCGGCGGCTCGTCCGCGTCCTGGGCCAACATGGGGTGGTGGATCCGTCCGACCCGGTGCTCGTCGAGGTCGTGCGGAACGGGTGGGTCGAGAGCGTCCACCGGGGCCGGATGGTGGTGCTCGATGCCGCCGGCCGGGCCACCACCGACCTCGGGGCGGCCGACGACGCCGTTCTGCTCCGCAGCTGCGCCAAGCCCCTGCAGGCCCTGGCGATGGTGCGGGCCGGCTGGGACCCACCCACCGATCACCTGGCGATCGCCTGTGCCAGCCACGACGGCACCGATGCCCACCTCGCCGTCGTGCGGGAGCTCCTCACGGGCGCCGGCCTGACGGACGAAGATCTCGGCGGCACGCCCGGCTACGCCCTCGACCCCGACACGGGTGCGTACCAGCGGGTGACCGAGGGGCCGGACCGGATCCACCACAACTGCTCGGGCAAGCACGCCGCCATGCTGGCGACGTGCCGGTTCCGGTCCTGGCCGACCGTCGGGTACCTCGATCCCGGCCACCCGCTCCAGCAGACGATCGCCGAGACCACCGAGCAGGTGACCGGCGCCCGGATCTCGCACACGGCCATCGACGGCTGCGGCGCCCCCATCGTCTCGGTGCCGCTGGTCGCGCTGGCCCGGGCCGCGGCCCGGCTCGCCCGCGCCGCGGAGGACACGCCCGAGGGCCGGGTGGCCGACGCCATGCGGCGCCATCCGGATCTGGTCGCGGGCGAGCGGCGGTCGGTCACCCGGCTCATGCGCGCCGTGCCCGGCCTGATCGCCAAGGACGGCGCCGAGGGCCTCTACGTGGCCGCCCTGCCCGACGGCCGCACCGTGGCGGTCAAGGTCGACGACGGCGCCCTGCGGGCGTCGGAGGTGGTGGTCGCCTCGGCCATCGCCCACCTGGTGGGAGAGGACACGCCCGACGTCGACCTGGATCTGCTCGCCGACATCGCCCTGCCCGACGTCGAAGGGGGCGGGCAGCCGGTCGGCGAGATCCGCTCGATCGTTTGAGCTACCGCACCACCCGGTAGCGGAGGTGGTCGGTCCCCTCGCCGGCCACGACCCCGATCCGCTCGAGCTCCAGCGGACCCACCTCGTCGAACCAGCGCAGTCCGGTCGCCATCGTGAAGGGCATGACGTGGAGGTGCAGCTCGTCGACCAGCCCCGCCCGCAGGGCCTGCTGCACGACCGACGCCCCGCCGCCGATGTCGACGTTCCGATCGCCGGCCGCGTCCCGGGCGAGCGCCACCGCGGCCTCGAGCCCGTCGGTGACGAAGACGTAGCTGGTGCCGTTCGCCATCGCGACCGACGGCGCCGGGCGATGGGTGACGACGAAGACCGGCGTGCGGAACGGGGGCTCGCCGGCCCAGAAGTCGACACCGCCCTCGAACATGGTGCGTCCCATCACGACCGCACCGGTGGCCTCGAACCACTCGCCGACCATCCGGGAGTCGGCGTCGTCGACCCCACCCTCCAGGCCCTGGCGCTCCCGCCAGCTGGCCCGGCCGGCGATCCACTCGTGCAGGCGGTCGGCCCCCTCACCGGCCACACAGCCGTCGAGCGACACCATCAGGTCCACGGTCACGATGCTCATCGGCCGAGACGTCGGAGCCATGCCGACCTATTCGACACGACGACGCAGGGGATGATCGGGAGGGGTCTCGACCAGCACGATGCGGACGCCGTCGGGGTCGGACAGCCAGCACTCGACCAGGCCCCACGGCATCCGCTCGGCCGGGCGATCCATCGTGATCCCGGCGGTCGCCAGGCGGGCCTCCTCGTCCTCGACAGAGGCGACCTGGAGCCACACGACCGCCGAGCCCGACCCCTCGGCCACCGTCTCCGGCGAGCTCGTCAGCTCGACGAAGCCACCGCCGGCGAAGAGAACGACCCCCGTGACCGTGCCCTCCACGCCGTACTCGCGGGCGACGGTGAGGCCGAGGGTGTCCTCCCAGAACCGCCGGGAGACGGCCAGGTCCCGGCACCGGAAGATCGTCCGCATCGACAGCACGTCCATGGGGGTGATCCTGGTCGATCGGGTCACCTCCAACCCGACCCCCCTCCCGGATCGTCGGTAGGGTCGGCGGCGCATGCGCCGGTCGTCCCCCGCCCGCCTCGCTCGCCTCGGTGTCGCGCTCGCGATCGCCGTCGGCCTCGCCGGGTGCGGCGCCTCGCTGGGCATGCCCGACTCGGCCACCGAGCAGGGCGACACCGTCCTCGACCTGTGGTCCCCGGCGGTGCTGGCCGCCCTGGTCGTGGGGTGCTTCGTGTGGGGGCTGATCATCTGGTCGATCGTGCGCTACCGGCAGCGCAACGACGCCCTGCCGCCGCAGGTCGATGAGCACATCCCGATCGAGATCGTCTACACCGTCGTGCCGATCGTCATCGTCGTGGTCCTCTTCGTGTTCGGGAGCCTGGCCTACCGCGACGTCAGCTCCACCAGCGGCACGCCCGACCACCGGGTCACCGTCACCGGCTTCCAGTGGTCGTGGCAGTTCGCCTACGAGGGGACCGACGTCGTCATCGAGGGTGACGGCGAGGGCAACGACGGACCCCTGCTGGTCCTGCCCGTCGGCGAGACGACGCGGCTCGACCTGGTGAGCGAGGACGTCGCCCACTCGTTCTGGGTGCCCGAGTTCCTGGGCAAGCGCGACCTCATCCCCGGCGTCGACAACCAGATCGACGTCACGCCGACGGAGGAGGGCACCTTCCGCGGTCGCTGCGCCGAGTTCTGCGGCCTCGACCACTGGCGCATGTACTTCCACGTCCGCCTGGTGAGCCCGGACGAGTTCGACGCCTGGCTGGCCGACCAGCAGGAGGCGGTGGGATGACGACGCTCGACGATCCGGTGATCGCCCCCGAGCCGATCGACTCCGAGCCGACCCGGCCCCCGTCGTCGGTGCGGGGGCGCGGGCTGCTGGGCCTGCTGACCTCGACCGACCACAAGGTGATCGGGATCGCCTACATCGTCACCGCCCTGGGCTTCTTCCTCCTGGGTGGGGCGCTGGCCAGCGTGATCCGGGTCGAGCTGTACTCGCCGGGGACGCAGCTGGTGGAGCCGGGCGCCTACAACCAGGTGTTCACCATGCACGGCAGCGTGATGATCTACCTGTTCATCGTGCCCATGGCCTTCGGCCTGGCCAACTACCTGGTGCCCCTCCAGATCGGGGCCAAGGAGATGGCCTTCCCCCGGCTGAACGCCCTCGGGTACTGGCTGTTCCTGTTCGGCGGGTTCACCATGATCGCCGGCTTCGCCACCGCCGACGGCCCGGCCGCCTTCGGCTGGACCGCCTACGCGCCGCTGTCGGAGGCGATCCGCAGCCCCGCCATCGGCCATGACCTGTGGCTGCTCGCCGTCGTCCTCACCGGCACCGGCACGATCACCGCCGCGGTCAACGTCATCGCCACCACCTTGGCCATGCGGGCCCCCGGCATGTCGATGTTCCGGATGCCGATCTTCACCTGGAACATGCTGGTGACGAGCGTCCTCGTGCTCATCGCCTTCCCGGTGCTCACCGCCGCCTGCCTGATGATGCTGGCCGACCGGAACCTGGGCGCCAACATCTTCGACGCCACCGCCGGCGGCGAGCCCATCTTGTGGCAGCACCTCTTCTGGTTCTTCGGCCATCCCGAGGTGTACATCGCCGCCCTGCCGTTCTTCGGCATCATCACCGAGGTCCTGGCCACGTTCTCGTCCCGCCCGGTGTTCGGCTACCGGGGCCTGGTGCTGGCGACGCTGAGCATCGCCTCCCTGTCGGTCGGCGTGTGGGCCCACCACATGTTCACCACCGGGGCCGTCGAGGTGGGCTACTTCTCGGCCCTGTCGCTGCTGATCGCCGTGCCCACGGGGGTGAAGTTCTTCAACTGGATCGGCACCATGTGGGGCGGGCGGCTGGTGTTCCCCACGCCGATGCTGTTCGCCATCGGGTTCCTCACCCTGTTCCTGCTGGGCGGGCTGACGGGCGTGATCCTCGCCCTGCCGGCGCTCGACCTCCAGCTCCACGACTCGTACTTCGTGGTGGCGCACTTCCACTACGTGATGTTCGGGGGCTCGGCCTTCGCCATGTTCGCCGGGCTCTACTACTGGTTCCCGAAGGCCTTCGGCCGGAAGCTGCACGAGGGCTGGGGGCGCCTCCACTTCGCCCTCACCTTCATCGGGTTCAACATGACCTTCCTCGTCCAGCACGTGCTGGGGGCCGAGGGCATGCCCCGCCGGGTGGCCGACTACCTGCCCGAGGACGGCTTCACCACGCTCAACCGCATCAGCACCGTCGGCGCCCTGATCACGGCGGTGTCGGTGGTCCCCTTCGCCTGGAACATCTGGCGGACGCTCCGCAGGGGCGAGGACGCCGGCCCCGACCCGTGGAAGGGCCAGACCCTCGAGTGGGCCACCACGTCGCCCCCACCGCCCCACAACTTCGACGAGCTGCCGCCCATCCGCTCCAACCGTCCGGTCTGGGACCTGCGCCACCCGAACGAGGTGGCTCGATGAGCGACCACGAGGAGGTGACCGCGCCCACCGTCGCCGAGGAGGAGGCCCAGCGCGACGACGCCGGTCGCGCCGCCGACGAGCCGGGCGACGCCGGCTGGCGGATCCAGGCGAAGATCTTCGGCGGCATCGCCGTGTTCATCGCCGTCATCGGCGCCATCTACTGGTTCGTGTCCTACGAGCACGCCGGGTCGACGTTCCTCGCCCTCACCGCGGCGATGGCCCTCCTCACCGGTGCCTACGTCGGCTGGCCCCGCCGGGCCCGCGACGGCGACGACGCCGCCCACGAGGCCCACGAGCCGGGTCACGACCCCCACGACGGGGTGTGGTTCCCCGAGGCCAGCATCTGGCCCTTCGCCATCGGGGCCGGCATGGTGCTCGTCGGCAACGGCCTGCTCCTGGGCCGGTGGCTGCTGATCCCGGCGGCGGTGTTCCTCGTCTGGGCCCTCGCCGGCATGATCCGCCAGGGCCGTCATCGGGTGTGATCCCGGCTCACCGGGTAGGGGTGCGGCCATGCCTGGAGACGACGAGACCACCACCGACGAGCTGATCGAGCAGACGAAGGAGGCCAAGGAGGCGGCCCAGGAGGCCGTGTCCGAGACGCGGGACGAGGCCGAGGAGCTCCAGGACGAGCTCGACCGCCGCGCCGAGGAGCAGGCCTCCGACGAGGCCTAGCGGCTGACGCGCGAGACGGGCCCGGGGATCGCCGGCCGCCGTCGCACCTGGGCCCAGGCCCGGCGGAGGCGCCCCCCGGTGATCCGCTCCGGCGGGATCCCCACGATCTGGTGCCACCACCAGGCCGGCACGGACGGCGTGATCGTCGCCGTCCCCCGCAGGGTGGGCAGGCGGAGACCGCCGATGCTGCGCTCGGGCCGGCGGGCCCGCACGGCCACGAGATGCGGGGCGACCGGCGGGCCCAGGCGCAGAGCCTCGATGTCGGCGATGCGAAAGCGCGTCCGGACGAGCCCGTCGACCACCTCGACGATCTCGCCGTCGCAGGTCACCCGCGAGCGGATGGCGAGCCGGACCTGGCCGATGCCCCACGGCACGAAGAACAGCAGCCAGGGGACGGCGAGCCACGGGTGCTGCCGCATCGGGGAGTCGGCCGGGGCGGTGAGGGCCATGAAGACCTGCCCGGCCACGACGACGAGGCCGAGGATGACGACGCCTCGCTCCACGGGCGCGTGGGCCACCCAGCGCTGCCGCTCCGCCTGCCACTCCCAGCCCCCGTCCGCCACGCACCGCAGGCTAGGCGCCCTCGAGCTGCTTGGCCTGCTTGCGGCGGGCCGGGATCTCCCACAGGCGCAGGAGCTCCCAGCGGATGCGGGGGCGCTCGGGCGGGGCCATGCCCGCCTCCTCGTCCCGGAGCTGGAGCTCGAGGCAGAGCCGGTAGGTGATCAGGGCCACGATCGGCGGGAGCACGATGGCGGCGACGCGGCAGGCGATGAGCACGGCGTTGACCGAGAGGCCGAAGGTGGTGGCCAGCACGTCGGTCGATCCCGACAGCGTGAGCACGGTGTAGAAGGCGAGCGTCGCCGTGCCCATGCAGGTGCGGACGGGCCGGTTGCGGGGCCGGTCGAGCAGGTGGTGCTCGGTCACGTCGGAGGTGAACCTCGCCTCCAGGAAGGGCCAGAGGTAGAGCAGCCCGAAGGTGACGCCGGCCATCAGCACGGCCGGGAAGAAGGGGGCCGGTACCTCGTAGCCGCCGGCCCGGATCTCCCACGCCGGGAAGACCCGGAGGGCGCCGTCGAGCCAGGCCATGTACCAGTCGGGCTGCGACGCCGAGCTGACCTCGGCCGGCTCGAACGGGCCGTAGAGCCAGATGGGGTTGATCTGGGCCAGCCCGCCGAGGGCGGCGATGACCGCGGCGGTGAGGAACATCAGGCCGATCGACTTGAAGGCGAACCGGGGCCACACCGGCTCGCCCACCACGTTCCGCTCGGTCCGGCCCCGCCCGCCGAACTGGGTGTGCTTGTGCCGCACCACCAGCCCGAGGTGGAGCCCGAGGAGGGCGATGATGACCGCCGGCAGCAGCAGGATGTGGATGACGTACAGCCGGTTGATGATGTCGGGCCCCGGGAACTCACCGCCGAACAGGAGCGACGCCAGCCATGTGCCGGCGATCGGGATCGACAGGGTGATCGAGTAGGCGATGCGCAGCCCGGTGCCCGAGAGCTGGTCGTCGAGCAGCGAGTAGCCGGCGAAGCCGTTGAAGATGGCCAGGATGAGGAGGGTGACGCCGACCATCCAGTTGAGCTCGCGGGGCCGGCGGAAGGCGCCGGTGAAGAACACCCGCATGAGGTGCACGACGATGGCGGCCAGGAACAGCAGGGCGGCCCAGTGGTGCATCTGGCGCATGACCAGCCCCGCCCGCACGTCGAAGCTCAGGTCGAGCGACGAGGCGTAGGCCTCGGTCATGGTGACGCCTCGCAGCGGCTCGTAGCTGCCGTCGTAGACGACCTTGTTCACGCTCGGGTCGAAGAAGAAGGTGAGGTAGACGCCGGTGACGA
>DASVEC010000521.1:0-8112 GCA_036380755.1 Iamia sp.
CGGCTGGGCCTGGCCCCCGGCCCTAGGCCCAGCCGACGGAGAAGGTCTCGAACTGCCCGAAGAGGTGCGGCTCGAGCGCGTCGTTCGGGTCCACGATGGCGACGTCGACACCGCCGAAGAGCTCGTCGTCGTCGCACCCGCCCCAGAGGGTCTGGGCCCCCTCGTGCTGCGCACCGGCGGGGGTGAGCGCCGTGACGTCCAGCCGGTCGTCGCCGGCCCAGCCGTCGACCTTCGTCCTCCGCGGCACGGAGAGGTGGTCGCCGCCGGACCCGAGGTCGACCCGGATGAAGGGATGTCGGCAGCCGCGGTCGGGCCCGGTCACCTTGACGATGTCGTTGCCCCCGAGGGGCACGGGGGACCCTTGTCGCCAGCGGCGCCGGCGGGAGGCCCGGTGATGGCCAGGGCGGCCAGCGTCACGGCGCCCAACAGGGCACAGATCGGTCGGTGGGTCATGGTGCTCTCCGTCTCTCAGGTGGTGGGTTGCGCACCTGGGACGCGACGAGCAGCCGCGACCGCACAGTTCTCCGTCAGCGCGGGCCGAGGACCTCGAGGGCGACGTCGGGGACGTTGGTGACGATGCCGTCGATGCCCCAGCCGGCGAGCTGGGCCATGACCTCGGGGTCGTCGACGGTCCAGGCGTTGACCACCACGCCGGCCTCGTGGGCGGCGGCGATGACCTCCTCGGTGGCCCAGCCGTACCAGGGGTGGAGGGCGCCGTGGCCGTGCGCGACGGCCACGGCCAGGGCGGTCAGCCCGTCCTCGCGCATGTGCAGGAAGGCGGTGGCCAGCTCGGGCATCGCCGCCCGCACCCGGTCGACCGTCGGGCGGTGGAACGACGAGACGAGGTAGCGCTCGGGCGTCCCGCGCCGCCGGACCTCGGCGACGACCTCGTCGGCCACCGCCTCGGTGGGATCGAAGTCCCGGTCCTCGGGCCAGTTCTTGACCTCGATGTTGACCACCAGGTCGCCACAGGCGTCGAGCGCCTCGGCCAGGGTCGGGACGTCGGACGGGAGGTCGGCTCGGGCCGTGTCCACCAGCACCCGGCCGTCGGGGAGGGCGTCGTCGTGCAGGACGACCACGGCGCCGTCGGCGGTGCGGCGGGCGTCGAGCTCGACGGCGTCGGCGCCGAGCGGGCCGGCGGCGGCGAAGGCGGCCACCGTGTTCTCCGGATGGGCGGCCGACGCGCCACGGTGAGCGATGATCAGCGGTCGATTTCTGGCCATGGGAGCCCTTCGGTCAGGATGGGGCCGACGGTCTTCCGTCACGGCGCCCGGTCGGGCGCTGATCTTCGCGGAAGAAGTGCTTGCCGTCGTTAGCACACCGGGGTAGCCTCCCCCTTATCCGCCGCGCACACCGTGCTTCATCGCGGGTGCGACGCATGTGAAGCAAGTCACGAACTGCTTCACCTCTCTGTAGCCCTTCTGGAGGTCCCCGTGGCTCTGAGCCCTAGCCATCTGCTGTCCCTGACCGTCGCCTCGGCCGAGTGGCGCCGCGACTCCGCCTGCCGGGACACCGATCCGGACCTCTTCTTCCCGGTCGGCACCACCGGGCCGGCCATCGAGCAGATCGAGACGGCCAAGGCCGTCTGCCGCCAGTGCCACGCCCAGGCCCAGTGCCTCGAGTACGCCATCGAGACCAACCAGGACTCCGGCATCTGGGGCGGCACGTCGGAGGACGAGCGCCGCCAGCTCCGCAAGCAGGCCCAGCAGCGAGCCCGCCAGACCGCCTGACGGCCATCTGACGCAGGGGGCGGCCGGGCGGCCGCCCACCCTCTCCCCCACGCCACGCCCGGGCCCCCCGCCCGGGCGTCGTCGCGTCGGGGCAGGCTCCCACCGGCCCGGAGCACGAGCGCGATCGCAGGCGACGGTCGTGCGCCCGGCGCAGCCGCTGGGGGTCTGGGGGGAACCCCCAGGCGAAGAGGCGTGGGCCCGAGGAACGAGGGCTCCGGCTCTGGGAGGACCTTCAGCCCCGAGCGCAGCGAGGGACGAGCAGTTCGAAGGAACGGAGTGAGCGCCAGCGAACGAGTGACTGAGAGGCACTATCCCGGGCGTTCGGCGTCGAGTGGGACGCGCAGCTCGACCTCGGTGCCGGGGCTGCCGTCGAGGGGTTCGAACATGTCGATGGTGCCGGTGAGGTCCGAGGTCACCAGGGCCCGGACGATCGACAGCCCCAGGCCGGTGCTGGAGGCCACCGAGAACCCCTCGGGCAGGCCCACGCCGTCGTCGATGACCCGGGTGACGAGCTCGAGCCCATCGTTGGCCATCTCCACCCGGACGTGGCCGATGCGGCGCTCGCCGTCGCCCATCGGGGGGAAGGCGTGGTCCATGGTGTTCTGCAGCAGCTCGTTGAGGACGACGGCCATGGGCGTCGCCACCCCGGCAGGCAGCGTGCCGGGGTCGCCGTGGACGGTGAAGGTGACCTCGCGCTCGGGGGTGCTCAGGCTCTCCTCCACCATCCGGACGAGCGGGCGCAGCACGTCGATGAAGGGCAGGTCCTCGCCGGGCTCGCGAGCGAGGATGTCGTGCACCAAGGCGATCGACGAGATCCGCCGCACCGACTCGCCGATGGCCGCCTTGGCCTCCTCCGACGACAGCCGCCGGCCCTGCAGCCGCAGCAGCGACGAGATCGTCTGGAGGTTGTTCTTCACCCGGTGGTGGATCTCCCGGATGGTGGCGTCCTTCGAGAGCAGCAGGCGGTCCCGGCGGCGCAGCTCGGACACGTCGCGCAGCAGGAGGACGGCCCCCGTGACCCGACCCCCGTCGACCATGGGGATGCAGCGGATCAGGACGCTGATCCCGGGCCGGGGGTCGATCTCCTCGGTGACCGGCGCGGCCACGGCGAAGGCGGTGCGCACCGGCTCGTCGTTGAGGCCCAGCTCGCCGAGACGGAGGCCCTCGGTGTTGACGTGGATGCCGATGCGGTGCAGCGCCGAGACGGCGTTGGGCGAGGCGTAGGACACGCGGGCCGAGCGATCGAGCACCAGGCAGCCGTCGCCGACCCGCAGGTTCTCCTCCGAGTCACCGTCCTCGCGGGCGTAGGGGAACTCGCCGGCGGCGATCATCCGGGCGAAGCGGTTGAAGATCTCCTGGTAGGTCCGCTCCAGCTCGCCGGCGGCCCGGCCCACGGTCGGGGTGGACTCCCGGCTCAGGACGGCGATGGTCTCGCCCTGGTGCCGCACCGGGATGCACAGCATGCGCACCCGCTCGCGGATGATCGGGTCGGTGACCTCGCCCTCGATGATCTCGCCCCGCTTCCACGACCGGGCGATCAGCGGGCGTTCCTCCTCGTCGGCGATCTCGCCCAGCAGGTCGCGGACGTAGAGCGTCTGGTTGGTGGTGGGCCGGACCTGGCCGGCGACGACGAAGTGGGTGCCGTCGGGGTCGGTGGGGACGAAGAGGAGGAGGTCCGAGAAGCACAGGTCGGCGACCAGGCCCCACGAGCTGATGAAGCGCTGGAGGTGGCTCAGCTGGGCCGAGTCGAGCTCGGTCTGGGTGCGCGCGATCTCGGCGAGGCTGGCCACGGCGCCAGGGTAGGGCGGCGTCGCCAGCCGCCCCCGCCCAGGGCAGCCGGCGGCGCCGAGGTGCGGTCAGGCGGGTGGGCAGGCGTTGAAGATCTGGTGGTACGTGTCGTCGGGACCGGTCCCGTCGGACGGGACGACGGCGACGTCGATCACGGTCGCGTTGGTGAACCGGTCAGTCCACAGCAGCCCGCTGCCGGGGGACACGTCGCTCAGCCCGGTGACGATGCTGTTGTTGACCGCGATCAGGATGTCGAAGTCCTCGCCCGCGCCGGAGTCGACGGTGACCGTGACCTGGTTGAAGTACGGGCCGGGTCCCGGGCGCCCGGGCTCGTCGGTGCAGAACCGCTGGATGTTGACCTGGCTGATGTCGCCGTCGAGGTTGACCTCGCAGGCCGCGAGCCCTGCGATGACGATGATCCCCAGCAAGGGGGTGATGATGCGCCGCCGGCGCCATGTGTTGGTCATGACAGCAAGCGTCCCATGATCTCGGCGGGCGTGCTGCTGACCGACGTGCACGACCGTCGGCGGCGGTACCGTCGTCGCGTGCTGCTGACGCCGAGGTACGACGAACCGCCGGTCCTGCGCATCGAGGGAGCGACGCCCGACCCGGCCACCCTGCTGCTGCAGCAGCGGCGGCGCCTGGCGGCGACGCTCGCCGGGCTGGCGGACGAGCAGTGGACGGCCCCCAGCCGGTGCGATGCCTGGGCCGGGCGCGACGTCGTGGCCCACCTGGTCGACGTCGACCGGTTCTGGGCCTTCTCGATCGGGGCGGGCCGGGCCGGTGAGCCGAGCCGGTTCCTCGCCACCTTCGACCCGGTCGCCTCCCCGCCGGCGCTCGTCGAGGCGCACGCCGACGCCGCGCCGGCCGAGCTGCTGGCGACGTTCCGCTCGGGGATCGACGGTCTGGCGGCCGCGCTCGACGGGCTCGACGCCGAGGGCTGGGACACTCTGGCCGAGGCTCCGCCGGGCCACATCCCCCTCCGCGGCCTCGTCCTCCACGCCCTGTGGGACGGATGGGTCCACGAGCGCGACATCGTCTTGCCCCTCGGCCTGGAGCCGGTGGAGGAGCCCGACGAGGTGACCGGCTGCCTGCTCTACGCCGCCGCCCTCGGACCGGCCTTCGCCGCCTGCGGCGGGTCGGAGCGGACGGGGACCCTGGTGGTCGAGGCGACCGAGCCGGACACCCGCGTGGTCCTGTCACTCGGTTCGTCGGTCGCGGCCTCGCTCGGCCGCGACGCCCCGGCTCCGCCCGATTCCGTCGTGCTCCGCGGCGATGCCGTCGCCCTGGTCGAGGCGCTCAGCCTCCGCGCCCCGCTCCCGTGCGCCGTGGCCGAGGACGACCGCTGGGCCCTCGGCACCCTCGACGCCGTCTTCGACCAGGCCGCGCCGGCCTAGCGCCAGATGGCGTCGCCGAGGCGGAGCAAGCCGGCCAGGTCGGCGATGTCGTGGTCGAAGTACGGCACGGTGGCGACCACGTCGGGGGTGCGGGCGAGCTCGGTGCGCTGCTCCTGCTCCCGGTTGGCGACCACCTGGTAGTTGAGGAAGCTCTCGCCGACCTCGCGCAGCACCGCGGCCACGTCGTCGGGATCGCCCACGCCGGCGGCGACCTCGGCCGCGACCGGGTCGGCGTCCTTCACCAGGCGTCGGGCCACGCCGGTCGTCGCCGTGCGGCGGAGGTAGGCGGGCATGACCTTGTTCAACACGACGGCCCCGAGGTGGAGCTTGCGGTCGTCGAGCGCCTCGATGAAGTACTCGGCCTCGCGGACCGGCGCCGCCTCCAGCGTCGACACCACGATGAAGGTCGTCCGCCGGTCCGACAACGTGCGGGTGACGGCCTCGGCCCGCTCGACGAAGCCCGGGGCCATGGTCTGGAACAGGCCGAAGAACTCGGCGATGTCCTCCAGGAACTGGGAGCCCAGGATGCTGTCGGCGACCTTGTAGAAGGGCTTCGACGCCATCGACAGGACCCGGTTCTTGGCCGGGGCGGTGAGCCAGCGCAGGAGGCGGCTGGAGAAGAACTCGCCCATCCGCTCGGGAGCGTCGAGGAAGTCGATGGCGTTCCGGGTGGGTGGGGTGTCGACGACGATCAGGTCGTAGCGACCCGATGTGTGGATCTCGTAGAGCCGCTCCATGGCGATGTAGTCGTGGCTCTGGACGAAGCGACCCGAGATGTTGGCGTAGATCGAGTTGGAGAGGATCGCCTCCCGCACCTTCTCGTCGGGGGCGTGGAGCTCGATGAGGTCGTCCCACGACTGCTTGGTGTCGAGCATGGCCGCCCACAGCTCGCCCCGGGGCTCGACGCCGGCATCGAGGAAGGCCTGGTCGTCGACCCGGGTCTCGGTGTTGCCGAAGCGCTCGAGGCCCAGGGCGTTGGCCAGCCGGCGGGCCGGGTCGACGGTGAGGACGAGGACCTTGCCGCCCAGGTGGGCGGCGGCCATGGCGCCGAGGGCGGCGGCGGTGGTGGTCTTGCCCACGCCGCCCGACCCGCAGGAGATCACGATCTCCTTGGCGCTCAGCAGCTGCTGGAGGGTCTTGATCTCGTCGGGGTCCGTCTTCTTCGTGCTCACCTTGCCCGCCATCAGCCCAGCTCCTCGTCGAGCGCCTCGGCGACCTGGCGGGTGAAGCGCAGACCGGTCGAGCGGGCGAACACCTCGGGCAGGTAGAGCAGGTCCGTTCCCTCGAGGCCCCTGCGCAGAGTGGCGAGGTGGCCGGCCCGGGTGCGGCGCAGGGTCACGGCCAGCTCGGCGGCGTCGAAGATCGGACCGACGTCGCCGTCGACGGCCGCGCTCAGATCGGCGAGCCGCTCGGGCGTGCGGAGGGCGTCGAACAGCTCCTCCTCGCCCCGGCCGAACAGCTCGGGCAGGACCCGGTTGACGATCACCGCGGCCAGGTCGACGTCGGTCTCGTCGCGGAGGCGGCCGGCCAGCTCGATGGTCTCGTTGACCGGCATCTCCTCGGGCGCGGCGACGATCACCACGCCGGTGCGGGCCGGGTCCTCCAGCACCTCGAGCATCCACGACGTCTGGTTGCGGACCAGCCCGACCGACACCAGCTCGTTGATGCCCTTGGGCGCCGCCAGCTGGCCGACGATGTGACCGCTCGCCACCGAGTCGACCACGACGATGTCGTAGTGCTCCTCGACGACCTCCCACGCCAGCTTGCCGACGGTGAGGATCTCCTTCACGCCGGGAGCGGCGTTGGCCACGAAGTCGAAGGTGCGGGCCAGCGGACCGATCCGGGCGACGAGCGGGAGCTTGAGCTGGAGGCTCAGGTACTCCTTGAGCGACGCCTCGGTGTCCATCGACATGGCGAAGAGGTTCGGCTGGACCTCGGTGGGCTCGAAGCCGGTGGCCGACGCCTCGAAGAACCCGGCCAGGCCGCCCTTGGCGTCGACCTCGCACACGAGGGTGCGCTTGCCCCGCTCGGCGGCGAGGAGGGCCAGGCCGGCGGTGACGGTGGACTTGCCCACGCCCCCCTTGCCGGTGACGAACAGGAGCCGCCGGTCGAGCAGGTCGAGGGCCATGGGCTGGGTCAGCCCGCGAACCCGATCCGACGGCTGTCGCTGGGGGATCCGAGGTCGACGTAGGCGATCTTCTCGGCCGGGACGCCCACCTGGCGACCCTTCTTGTCGGTGAGCCAGAGGACCCCACCGCTGCTCAGCGCGGCCTCGACGTCGGCCTTCACCTGATCGGCCTCAGCCCCCTCGGGCAGCTCGACCTCGAGCTCCTTGGCGGTGTAGGTGACTCCGATGCGGACGTCCACGAGTGCTCCTCCGGTCTGACAGCCGGCTCATCGTAGGAGGAGCGACCCCCGACCCCTCAGTCCTTGGCGGGGATGCTCTGGTGGCGGTCCATCATGTCGGCCATGACCATGCGGATGAACTCGTCGGCCTCGTCGTCGAGGCCCCCGGCGACGCCGCCGTAGATGGCCGCGGATGTCGGCGTCTCGTCCTTGTGCTCGGCGGCGTAGGCGACCGCATCGGCCAGGTCGGCCTCGAACCGCTCGGCCACGCCGGCCTGGGTCTGCGGGCGGGTGACGGCCATGTGGATGGCGTTGGGGTACTGCTGGCCGTTGAAGCGCCAGCCCTTGCGCCGCATGAAGTCGTTGACGTGGTAGATGTCGAACTCGTCGCTGGTGAAGCTGAAGCAGAACGTGGGCTGGCCCATGATCCGCAGCTCCGGGTGCGAACGGACGGCGTCCTTCATCTTGTCGGCCGTCTCGAAGATGGCCTTGGCGTAGCCGAGGTAGCCCTCCCGGCCGATCGACACCATCGCCGCCCACGTCGAGGCGAGGGCGCCGCCGGAGCGGGAGCCCTCCATCCCGGGCGAGCAGTACTTGCCGCCGGTCCAGTCGGTGAGGAAGAAGTACTGCGAGCGGCGCCACGCCTTGTCCCGCAACGCGAGCACTGACGTGCCCTTGAAGCTGTAGCCGTACTTGTGGGTGTCGGCCGAGATCGAGGTGACGCCGGGCAGGCGGAAGTCGAACACCGGGATGTCCCAGCCGAGCTCCTGCCCGAACGGGAGGATGAACCCGCCGAGGCACCCGTCGACGTGCAGCCCGACGCCCCGCTCGAGGGCGAGGTCGGACAGCTC
>DASVEC010000522.1:0-13290 GCA_036380755.1 Iamia sp.
CGGACGCGACGATCACCGCCGGAGGATCGCAGGCCTACCGCGCCCAGGGGTTCGACGCGGCCGGCAACGACCTCGGTGACCTCACCGAGACGACCACGTTCTCGATCGGGCCGGATGGGTCGTGCGCCGGGGCGACGTGCACGGCGTCGACCGCGGGTGAGCACACGGTGACGGGCACCAACGGCTCGGTGACCGGCACGGCGTCGGTCACCGTCACCGCGGCGGCGTTGGACCACCTGGTGCTCTCGCCGGCGGACGCGACGATCACCGCCGGAGGATCGCAGGCCTACCGCGCCCAGGGGTTCGACGTCTTCGGCAACGACCGGGGCGACGTCACCGAGTCGACCACGTTCACGATCGGACCGGACGGGTCCTGCGTCGCGTCGACGTGCACCGCGTCCACCATCGGCGGCCACACGGTGACCGCCACGAGCGGGTCGGCCACCGGGACGGCGTCCCTGTCCGTGACCGCGGGGGCGTTGGACCAGCTGGTGCTGTCGCCGTCGGCGGCGACGATCACCGCCGGGGGATCCCAGACCTACGGCGCCCGCGGGTTCGACGTCTTCGGGAACGACCTGGGCGACGTCACCGATGCGACGACGTTCACGATCGGGCCGGACGGCTCGTGCACCGGGGCGACGTGCACGGCCGCCCTCGCCGGTGGCCACACGGTGACGGGCACCAACGGCTCGGTGGCCGGCACGGCATCGGTCACCGTCACCGCGGCGGCGTTGGACCACCTGGTGCTCTCGCCGGAGGCGGCGACGATCACCGCTGGGGGGTCGCAGGGGTACCAGGCTCGTGGGTTCGACGTCTTCGGCAACGACCTCGGCGACGTCACCGCCACCACCGCCTTCACCATCGGCCCCGACGGATCGTGCGACGCCGAGGTCTGCACCGCCCGCGTCCCCGGCGACCACACCGTCACCGGCCTCGACGGGTCCGCCACCGGCACCGCGACCCTCACCGTGACCGCGGGGGCCGTGGACCACCTCGAGCTCACCCCGGCCACCGCGACCGTCGCCGCCGGGGGCAGCCAGGCCTACCGCGCCCGCGGGTTCGATGCCGTCGGCAACGACCTGGGCGACGTCACCGATGCGGCCGTCCTCTCGATCGGACCGGACGGCTCGTGCACCGGGGCGACGTGCACGGCGTCGGTCGCGGGGGACCACACGGTGACCGCCACCTTCGGCTCGGCCACCGGCACCGCATCGCTGACGGTGACGCCACCGGAGACGACGACGACCACGACGACGACGACGACGGAGCCGGAGACGACGACCACGACGACGACGACGGAGCCGGAGACGACGACCACCACGACGGAGCCGGAGTCGACGACGACCACCACGACGGAGCCGGAGTCGACGACGACCACGACGACGACGGAGCCGGAGTCGACGACGACCACCACGACGGAGCCGGAGACGACGACCACCACGACGGAGCCGGAGACGACGACCACGACGACGACGGAGCCGGAGACGACGACGACCACGACGACCGAGCCGGAGACGACGACCACGACCGAACCGGCACCGGTGCCGGCTCGGCTGGTGGTGTCACCGTCGACGGCGACCATCGCGCCCGGTGGCTCGCAGAGCTACACGGCGACGGCCTTCGACGAGCGGGGGAACGACCTGGGTGACGTCACGGCCACGACGACGTTCACGATCACCCCTCGGGGCGACGGGGTGGAGACGCTCGCCGCGCCCGACGCCTCGTGCTCGGGAGCCCGCTGCACGGCCGCTCGTCCCGGGACCTACGACGTGAGGGGCACGCTCGGCCCGGTGACGGTCACGGCGTCGCTGGTGGTGGCACCGACCGCGACCACGTCGACCACATCGACCACGTCGACCACGTCGACGAGCACGACCACGACCGAGCCGGCGGACCCCTCGTCCACGACCGCGACGTCGGGTGGCGCCCTCGCCCGGACCGGCGACGATCTCCGACAGCCCACGATCGTCGCCGCCGTGCTGCTGGCGGCGGGGAGCGTGGCCCTCATGGCCGCTCGCCGTCGCGGGAACGTGCGATCATGAGACGCTGATGGCACGGCACGCCGACGAACCCTCCGGACTCCGAGCCGCCCACATGGCCGAGACCCGGCGGCGGATCCTCGACGCCGTGAACAGCCTGCTCGCCGAGGAGCACCCCGCCAGCCTGTCGGTACCCGCCGTGGCGCGTCGGGCGGGGGTCTCGACGGCGACGATCTACCGGCACTTCCCCTCCAAGGAGGCGCTCCTCGACGCCAGCGCGGCCGCCGTCGACCGCCAGACCCGCTCGTGGCTCGGCGACGAGGCGATCGTGCCGGGGCAGAACCTCGGTGACTTCATGCGCCGGATGTGGGTCGAGCTGGCCGGGAACCTGCCCGCCCTGCGGGCGGCGCAGCTGAGCATGGTGGGACGAGACCTGCGTCTCCGGCGCTCCGACCGGCGGCGACGCGACGCGGCGAGGGGGTTGACCGCGGCGGGGGTCGACATCGACAGCGAGGACGGCGAGAGGCTCCTGCGCATCTCGCTGGTGCTGACGTCCTCGACCACCCTGCTCGAGCAGGTGGACCGGCTGCGCCTCGGACCGGAAGACGCGGCCGACGACGTCACCTGGGCCATCGAGACCCTCACGAACGCCACCCGGTCAGATCGACGATAGCCCGGCGGCGAAGGCGTGAGAGCGGTCGTCTACGACAGCTACGGCCCGCCGGAGTCGCTCCGGGTCGAGGACGTGGCGACGCCGTCGCCGACCGCGGACCAGGTGCTCCTCCGCGTCCACGCCACGTCGATCAACCTGTCGGACTGGGAGTGCCTGCGGGGCACGCCGCTCTACGCCCGGATCGGCGGCCTGCGCACCCCGGCCCGCCCGACGCTGGGCTCGGACGTGGCGGGGGTCGTCGAGGCCGTCGGCTCCGGTGTCAGCCGGTTCCGCGTGGGCGACGAGGTGTACGGCGACAACCTCGACCTCAAGGGTGGCTTCGCCGAGTGCGCGGTCGCGCCCGAGTCGGCCCTGGCTCTCAAGCCGCCGGAGCTGACCTTCGCCGAGGCGTCGACGATCCCGCAGGCGGGCGCCATCGCCATGCGGGGGACCGACGGCGTGCGCGCCGGGCAGCGGTTGCTGATCAACGGGGCCGGCGGTGGCTCGGGCTCGTTCGCCATCCAGCTGGCCACGGGCGCCGATGCCCACGTGACCGGCGTGGACAACGCCGGCAAGCTCGACTTCATGCGCTCGCTGGGTGCCGACGAGGTGATCGACTACGAGAGCGAGGACTTCACCCGCACCGGCGGTCGGTACGACCTCGTCCTCGATCTCGTCGCCCACCGCTCGGTGGTCGCCTGCCGCCGGGCCTTGGCGCCCGGCGGCCGGTACGGGTGCGTCGGTGGGCCGGTCCGGACCTTGGTGGCCATGGCGACGATCGGGCCGATCGTCGGACGGCTCACCCGGCGCCGCATGGGGGTGCTCGTGGTGCGCCAGGGACCGGCGCACTTCGGCCCGCTGGCCGACCTCTGCGTCGCCGGCGACGTCGCCATCCACGTCGACCGCACCTTCGGGCTCGACGAGGTCGCGGAGGCGCTGCGCTACGTCGGCGAGGGGCGGGCCCGCGGCAAGGTCGTGGTCACGCCCGACGGGTCGAGCTCGACGCGGTAGCCGGCCCCGCGGACGGCGACGATGCGCAGGGCGCCCCGGAACGTCTTGCGGAGCCGGGTGACCTGGGAGGGGAGAGGGTTCGAGAACAGGTCGCGGCGGCCGTCCCAGCACCGCTCCAAGATGTCCTCGGTGGTGAGCATCCGGTCGCGGTGGCGTACGAGGAGCTCGAACACCGAGTACTGGACCGGCGACAGGTGCACCGGCTCACCGTCGCGGGTGACCTCGCGCCGGGCGAGGTCGACCCGCACCGAGCCGAGGTCGACCACGAGGCCGGCCGCCCGGAGCGAGCGGTCCCGGCGGGCCACCACCTTGCCGACCCGCAGGGCCAGCTCGTCGAGACGCACCGGCTTGGCCAGGTAGTCGTCGGCCCCCTCGGCCAGGCCCCGGATGCGAGTGTCGGCATCGCCGGTGGTCGAGACCATGACCACCGGGGACCGGGGCTCGGCGCGGGTCAGCTCGGGCAGCAGCTCGTGCGAGTCGCCGTCGGCGACGTGCCGGTCGAGGACGAGGCAGTCGTAGACGACGTCGACCACGGCCGTGCGGACCTGGGCCAGGGTGGCCACCGGGTCGACGGCGAAGCCGTCGCCGCGCAACCGGCGAGCGAAGGCGTGGGACAGACGGGCCTCGTTCTCGAGGAGCAGCACCCTCACGACGAGCCAGGCTTCCCACCCTTTCCCGACACTCGGTGACCGGCCCCCGTCCCCCCGGTGAACATCGCGCATCGGGTCGTCGACGGGGCTCATGCCGCCACGGGTGGTGGGAATCCGGACGCGGGCCGTGGCATCCGGGAAAGATATGGCGAAATCGGCGACAAAACCTTTGAAACGGGTGGGAGCCCGTCCGACGGACGCCCTGTGCAGGGACTCCTCGACCTCCCATCCGGCGCCCTCGTGGCCCTGTCACCCTTCGGGGTGGTCGGTCTCCTGTCGTGGTCGGTCTGGTTCGCCCGGCGCTGGCTGTCCCACCGGACGACACCGGTGGTGTCCGACCACGCCGCCTCGGCCAGCGTGATCGTGCCGGTGTACCAGGAGGACCCGGCCATCCTCACCGAGTGCCTCGGGACGTGGCTCGCCAACGAGCCCGACGAGCTGATCGTGGTCGTCGACATCGACGACCACGCCTGTCGCCGGGCGCTGGCCGGGCTCGACCTGCCGCCGTCGGTCCGCGTCATCCCCTTCCGGCACACGGGCAAGCGGTCGGCGCTCGGGGTCGGGATCCGCGCCGCCACGGGCGACATCGTCGTGCTGTCCGACTCCGACACGGCGTGGACCCCCGATCTGCTCCGCCAGGTCCAGATGCCCTTCGCCGACCCGCGGGTCGGCGGGGTCGGCACCCGCCAGAGCGTCGCCGCCCCGAGCACCTCGATCTGGCGCCGGGTCGCGGCGTGGATCCTCGACCTCCGCTACCTCGACTACGTCCCGGCCCTCGGGGCCCGGGGGAGCGTGCCGTGCCTTTCGGGGCGCACGGCCGCCTACCGGCGGTCGGTCGTCGTGCCCCTGCTCGACGATCTGGAGCACGAGCGGTTCTTGGGCCGGGAGTGCGTGTCGGGCGACGACGGGAGGCTGACGTGGCTGGTGCTGGGGGCCGGTCACCGCACCGTCCACCAGGACTCGGCCCACGTCGTGTCGATGTTCCCGGCCAGCGCCAAGGGGTTCTTCACCCAGCGGCTCCGGTGGGGCCGGAACTCCTACCGCTGCTACCTGACCGCGGCCTGGAAGGGGTGGCTGTGGCGCCAGCCCCTCCTGACCCAGGTGACGGTGCTCCAGATCCTGCTCACCCCCCTCACGATGGGGATCGCCATCGCCTACGTGGCCCGCGCCCTCGCCACCCGGTCGGTCCTCGTCGCCGTCGCCTATGCGGCGTGGGTCGTCGTCGGGCGGGCGATCCGCGGGATCAGCCACCTCCGCCGCCACCCGCGCGACCTGGCCATCGTGCCGCTGGTCGCCCTTGTCACCGTCGTGCTCGCCGTCCCGCTCAAGCTCCTCGCCTTCGTCACCATGAACCGCCAGGGCTGGCTCACCCGCGGCGCCGATCGCGCCGTCCCCACGGGGCAGAGCAGTGCCTCGTTGGTCGGTCATGCGGTCCTCTCGTAGGCGCGGCGGTCCGCGGGCCGTCCTGGCCCTCGCCGCCGTTGCCCTCCTCGCCTCGGGCGGAGCCTCGACCCCGTCGGCGGCCGGGGCCGACGCCGATCCGGGCCTCGCTCGCTACGTGACGCCCGCCGGGCTCCCGTCGGGCCCGGCCCGGAAGGACGACCCCGACCCGGCCCTGACCGTCCTCTCCGAGCGCGACAAGGACGACGAGCGCCACGCCCGGCTCCAGGTGGGCGATCGCCGCCAGCCCTTCCTGGCAACTCCCCGGCCCGGCACGCTCGTGGCGCCGATGCTCGTGGTGCCCGACCGTGGTTCCCCCTGGGACCTGGCCGAGGTCGCCGCCGTCGTGCCCTCGGTCTTCGAGCGCCGGGACGACGGGGCGCTGCTCCTGCGGACCTCGCTCCTCGTGACGACCGGGGCCGAGCTGGTCGTCGACAGCGCCACCGTCCCGACCCTGCTCCTCGCCAGCACCCCGCTCGGCTACGTCACCGTCCGGGCTGTCTACGCCACCCTCCGGTTCCGCGGCCACCCCGACGCCCCCCTCACCGTCGCCTCGCACGACCCGATCACGGGACGCCCGGACGACGACCGTCGCGACGGTCGCGCCTACGTGCTGGCCCGGGGCTCCGAGATGGACATCCGCCACGCCACCCTCTCGGACCTGGGCTTCGCCACGACCGGCCACACCTCCGGCGTGGCGTGGAAGGGCGCCGACGGACGGCGGGCGACCGGAGGTGCCTTCGACGCGACCTTCGAGCGCAACTACTTCGGGGCCTACACCGCCGAGGCCCAGGGGCTCGTCATCGCCCGCTCGGCCTTCGTCGACAACGTGATCTACGGGTTCGACCCCCACTCCGACACCGACGCCACCCTCGTGACCGACTCCGTGGCGGCCCGCAACGGTCGCCACGGGTTCATCTTCAGCCAGAGCTGCGACGGCAACGTCGTCGAGGACAGCGAGGCGTACCTCAACGGGGGCACGGGGTTCATGATCGACGACGGGATCCCGCCGCACGGCCCCGAGCGGGCGTCGGACCGCAACCGGCTGCTGCGGGTGTCCTCCCACGACAACGGCGACGTCGGCATCGTGGTCGAGGGCGGGACGGGCAACGTCGTGGAGCAGGCCGTCGTGACCAACAACGAGGACGGCATCTGGGTGCGAGACGGGGCGGCCGCGACCGATCTGGTCGGCAACCGGGTCGTCGCGACCCGGCGGGCGGCGGTGCGGCTCGACGCCGGCCTGGGGGAGATCCTGGTCGCCGACACCGAGATCGTCGGGGCCGGCAGCGGGCTCCGCCTCGAGGGTGATCAGAGCGAGGCGCGCTTCGACCACATCGAGGTCCGGAGCAGCACCGGCCGGGCCGTCGAAGTGCGGGGGTCGGCCCTGCCTGTGGCGGCGTGGGCGGCCATCGACATCGACACCGGTCCCGGCGCCCCCTTCTGGGCGACGTGGTCGTTGGCGTCGGCGCTGCGCACGTCGATCCTCGGCCTGTGGGCGGCGATCCTCGCCCTGCCGATCGCGGCGCGGCTGCTCCAGCGGTCCCGTCGTTGGATGGTGTCCCACACCTGATCTGATAGGTACGGTTACCAGCATGAAGAGGCTCGTGGTGCTGGTGGTGGCCCTGTCCGTCGTGCTGCTCGGGTGCAGTGGCAGCAGCAGTGAGGACCGCGCCGAGGGCGACGGCGCCCCGCCGGCGACATCGGGCGACGACGAGATCTTCGAGCCGGTGACGATCGAGCACCGCTACGGCGAGACCGAGATCACCGAGCGGCCCGAGCGCATCGTCACCCTCGACCTCCAGTGGACCGACGTCCTGCTGGCGCTGGACGCACCGCCCGTCGGCTACCTCGTCGACCCCACCTCCGGCGAGGAGATGCCCTGGCAGGAGGATCTCCTGGCCGACTCGACCCGCATCACGGCGACGACCTCGGTGCCGGCGGAGCAGATCGTCGACCTGCAGCCCGACCTCATCGTCGTGACCTACCTCGCCGAGGACCAGGACGCCTACGACGACCTCGCCCGCATCGCGCCCACCATCTCCACCCTCAGCGACAGCCAGGTCGACACCTGGCAGGACATCGCCGGCGTGGCCGGCCAGCTGCTGGGCGAGGAGGACAGCGCCGCCGACCTGGTCGCCGACGTCGAGGGCCAGGTGAGCGGTGTCGCCACCGACCTGCCCGGGCTGGAGGGGAGGACGTTCACCTTCGCCAACTACGTGCCCGGCGACGCCCTGTACGTCCTCTCCGACCCCGACGACGGCGCCAACGTCCTGTTCGGCCAGCTCGGCCTGGTCATCGCCCCGGACATCCTCGCCGCCGAGGACGACTCACCGGGTCGGGTCAAGCTCAGCCTCGAGCGGACCGACCTCCTCGAGGCCGACCTCGTCATGGTGCTGACCAACGGGGCCAAGACCGGCGAGATCCCCGGCTACGACGACCTCGATGCCGTCCGGCGCGACGCCGCCGTGGTGATGGACTACGTCATGGCCGTCGCCCTCAACACCCCGACGCCCCTCTCGCTGCCCTACGCCCTCGACCTCCTCCGCCCCGCCCTCGAGGTCGCCGCCGCGCCCTAGTCTGACAGTGGCGTCATGTTTGGGCGCCTCGCCCGGACGAGCCAGGAGCGCGCCATGCCCGACTACGAGTTCCTCCAGTACGAGACCCACGACGACGGGGCCATCGTGCGGATCCTCCTCGACCGTCCCGAGGCCCGGAACGCCCAGAACCGGGGCCTGCTGGTCGAGCTCGACGAGGCCTTCGCCCGGGCCGAGGCCGACGACGCCTGCCGGGTGGTCATCCTGGGCGGGACCGGCCCGCTGTTCTCGTCGGGTCACGACATGGGCTCCAAGCAGGCGATCGCCGAGTACGCCACCCACCCCACGTCGCACATCAACGGGGCGATGCGGGAGGGCGCCGAGAAGCGGATGCTCCAGGAGTGGCACTACTACTTCCAGAACACGCTGCGCTGGCGGAACCTCCGCAAGATCACGGTGGCCCAGGTGCAGGGGCCGGTGTACGCCGCCGGGCTGATGCTGATGTGGGCCTGCGACCTCATCGTCGCCGCCGACGACGTGGTGTTCGCCGACGTGGTGGGCACCCGCCTCGGGATGTGCGGCCTGGAGTACTTCGCCCACCCGTGGGAGCTCGGGCCCCGCAAGGCCAAGGAGCTGCTCCTCACCGGGGACAGCCTCGACGTCGACGAGGCGCACCGGCTCGGCATGGTGTCGAAGGTCTTCCCCCGCGCCGACCTCGAGGACCGCACGCTCGAGTTCGCCCGCCGCATCGCCTCGCTGCCCACCATGACGGCACTGATGATCAAGGAGTCGGTCAACCAGACCGTGGACAACCAGGGCTTCTACAACGCCCTCCAGTCCTGCTTCACCGTCCACCAGCTCAACCACGCCCACTGGGCCGAGGTGCACGAGGACGGCTGGCCGGCGGCGAAGCCGGAGGACGGCATCCCGTCGTGGAAGGAGGCGCCGCCGATCGTGCCGGCCGAGAAGACGACGGCGCGCGCCGCCGCCCCGACTGCCTGACACGAACGTTAGAAGTGCGGTAGAACTGGTCATCGACCGCGACCCCGGGGGCAGGCGATGTCCGACCTGAGCATGATGGGCGGTGACCTGGATCCGGAGGCCCTCGCCCACCCGCAGCCGCTCTACAAGCTGCTCCGCGAGGCCGGCCCCGTGGTCGACATGGGCGGCGACGCGGGGATGATGATCGTCGGCGGCGACGAGGACGTCCGCCACGTCCTCCAGCATCCGGAGGTGTTCAGCTCGGGCATCGACGCGGTGACGATCGGCCAGGTGCGGCCGCTGATCCCCCTCCAGATCGACCCGCCCCACCACCGCGACTACCGCCGTCTCCTCGACCCGATCTTCGCCCCCAAGCAGGTGGCGCTGCTCGAGGAGCAGACCCGGGCCCTCGTGCGCGACCTGATCGACCCGCTGGTCGCCCAGGGCGGCGCCAACTTCCACCTCTCGGTCGCCGAGCCCCTGCCCACGACGGTGTTCCTGCAGCTCCTGGGCCTGCCCGTGTCGCGGGCGAAGGAGTTCATCGCCCTCAAGGACGGCATCATCCGGCCGCCGGTGACCACCCACGAGGAGCGGGTGGCCTACACCGCGGACGTCGGCCAGAGGATCTACGCCGTCCTCCAGGAGGCCATCGACGAGCGCATGGCCGAGCGGCGCGACGACGTCCTCTCGATGTTCCTCGACGCCGAGGTCGACGGCCGGCGCCTCACCAACGACGACGTCCTCGACATCGGCTACCTGTTCTTCCTCGCCGGGCTGGACACGGTGACGGCGTCGCTCGACTGCATGCTCGCCTTCCTCGCCCAGAACCCGGACCAGCGCCGACGTCTCGTCGAGGACCCCACGCTCATCCAGCACGCGGTCGAGGAGATGCTGCGGTGGGAGACGCCGGTGCAGGCCGTCGTCCGGGTCACCACCGAGGCCACCGAGATCAGCGGCTGCCCCGTGCCCGAGGGCCAGGTGGTCGCGGTGATGCTGGCGTCGGCCAACACCGACGAGCGGTCGTGGGACGACGTCGAGACCGTCGACTTCGATCGCACCGCCAACCGCCACATCGCCTTCGGCGGCGGGGCCCACCGCTGCCTCGGCTCGCACCTGGCCCGCATGGAGCTGCGGGTCGCCCTCGAGGAGTGGCACCGGTCGATCCCCGACTACCGCATCGCCGACGGGGTGCAGCTCCGGTACTCGCAGGGCCTGCGGTCCGTGGAGAACCTCGAGCTGGCGTGGTGACGGGGGAGCGGCGGCTCCTCGTCGACGGCGCGCTGGTCGACGCCGAGGCCGGGGCCACGTTCGACAACGTGAACCCGGCCACCGAGGAGGTGCTGGGCCCGGTCGCCGACGGGACCGCCACCGACATGGCGCGGGCGATCGAAGCGGCCCGGCGCGCCTTCGACACCACGACGTGGGCCACCGACCACGCCTTCCGCGCCCGCTGCCTGCGCCAGCTCCAGGCGGCGCTGGAGGACGAGCAGGAGGATCTGCGCGCCGAGCTGGTCGCCGAGGTCGGTTGCCCGGTGCTGATCACCTACGGACCCCAGCTCGACGCGCCGCTGCGCGAGGCCCTCAGCTGGCCGGCCGCCATGATCGAGCAGTTCCCGTGGGAGCGATCCCTCGGCGAGAAGGACCCCTTCGGCATGGGTCCCACCGAGCGGCAGGTGTGGAAGGAGCCGATCGGGGTGGTCGGCGTGATCGTCCCGTGGAACTTTCCCATGGAGATCATCCTCAACAAGCTCGGACCCGTCCTGGCCATGGGGAACACCTGCGTCCTGAAGCCAGCGCCCGACACGCCGTGGAACGCGACCCGGCTGGGGCGGCTGGTCGCCGAGCACACCGACATCCCGCCCGGCGTGGTCAACGTGGTGACGTCGTCGGACCACCTCGTCGGCGAGGTGCTCACGACCTCGCCGTTGGTCGACATGGTCGCCTTCACCGGCTCGACCGCGACGGGCCGGCGGGTCATGGCCGCAGCCTCCGAGACCCTGAAGCCCGTCTTCCTCGAGCTGGGCGGCAAGTCGATCAACCTCGTGCTCGACGACGCCGACCTGGCGGCGGTGGTGCCGTCGTCGTCGGCCGTCTGCTTCCACGGGGGCCAGGGCTGCGCCATGCCGACGCGGCTGCTCGTCCCCCGGTCGCGCTACGACGAGGCGATCGACCTGGCGGCGGCCGGCTTCGCCGGGGTCAGCTACGGCGACCCGACCGACCCCGCCAACCTCATGGGACCGCTGATCTCGGAGCGGCAGCGGAACCGGGTGCTGGGCTACATCGAGAGCGGGCGGGCCGACGGCGCCCGGCTCGTGTGCGGCGGGGGCGTTCCGGAGCACCTGCCCACCGGGTGGTACGTCGAGCCGACGCTCTTCGCCGACGTCGACAACGGCATGGCGATCGCCCAGGAGGAGATCTTCGGCCCGGTGCTCGTCGTCATCCCGTACACCGACGACGACGACGCCGTGCGCATCGCCAACGACAGCCCCTACGGGCTGTCCGGCATGATCACCTCGGGCGACCTGGAGCGGGCCAAGGGCGTGGCCCGTCGGGTCCGCACCGGCACGCTCGGGCTCAACGGGGGGATCTGGTACGGCGCCGACGCCCCGTTCGGGGGCTACAAGCAGTCCGGCATCGGTCGCCAGTGCGGCATCGAGGGCCTGGAGATCTTCACCGAGACCAAGACCGTCGGCTGGCCCGCCCAGCCCTGACGCAGCAGGAGAGAGCCGTGCCCGGACCGTTGGACGGTGTCCGCATCATCGAGGTCGCCAGCTGGATGTTCGTCCCGTCGGGTGGCTCCGTGCTCGTCGACTGGGGCGCGGACGTGCTCAAGGTCGAGCACCCCGACACCGGCGACCCCCAGCGGGGGCTGATCACATCGGGGCTGCTGCCGGGCGGACCGGGCGGCGTGAACTTCATGATCGAGCAGCCCAACCGGGGCAAGCGCTCGATCGGCATCGACCTCACCACCGCCGAGGGCCACGAGGTGCTGATGAGGCTGGTCGAGGGGGCCGACGTCTTCCTCACGAGCTACCTGCCGCCGGTGCGCCGCAAGCTGAGGATCGACGTCGACGACCTGCGGGCCCGCAACCCGGACATCATCGTCGCCCGGGGATCGGGGGCCGGACCCAAGGGCCCCGAGGCCGAGAAGGGCGGCTACGACGGGGCGTCGTTCTGGGCCCGGGGCGGGGTCGGGATGACCATGCCGGCCAAGGACGACGGGTGGCCGCCGGGGCAGCCCACGCCGGCCTTCGGCGACGTGATGGGCGGGATGGCCACCGCCGGCGCCATCGCCGCCGCCCTGTTCAAGCGGGAGCGGACCGGCGAGACGAGCGTGGTCGACGTGTCGTTGCTCGCCACCGCCATGTGGCAGATCTCGCCCATGATCATCGCCTCCAAGCTCTTCGGGTTCTCGAAGATCCCCCAGGGCGACCGGACCAAGATGCCCAACCCCGGCGTCGGCTCGTACAAGACCGCCGACGACCGCTACATCGCCCTGATCCTCCTGCAGTCGGACAAGCACTGGGACGACTTCGCCGCCCGGCTCGAGGCGCCCGACCTGGTGACCGACCCGCGGTTCGCCGACTCGGCCGCTCGGGCCCAGAACGGGCCGGAGTGCATCGCCCGGCTCGACGAGCTCTTCGGCCGCCAGCCCCTCTCGCACTGGAAGGAGGTCCTGGCCACCTTCGAGGGCGTGTGGAGCCCGTTCCAGACGCTCGACGAGCTCTACGACGACGTCCAGGTGGTCGCCAACGGCTACCTGCCATCGATGACGGCGGGCAACGGTGACACGGTCCAGCTCGTCGCCAACCCGGCGCAGTTCGACGAGGAGGGCGTCGTCGTCACGCGCGCGCCGGAGCACGGCGAGCACACCGAGCTCGTCCTCATGGACGCCGGCTACGACTGGGACCAGATCGCCGCCCTCAAGGAGAAGGGGGCCATTCTCTAGGTCGGCTTGGGTTCTCGGGGGAGGCCGAGGACGCGTTCGCCGAGGATGGTGCGGTTGACCTCGGTGGTGCCGCCGGCGATCGACAGGGAGCGGG
>DASVEC010000523.1:0-9104 GCA_036380755.1 Iamia sp.
TTCTGGTCGAGCTGGCCCTTCCAGTAGGCGTGGTCGGCGGGGCTCGGGTTGCGGTCGAGGACGTTCTGGTAGACGAGGTTGACGAACTGGCCGTTGGTCAGGTTGCCGTACATGTCCTTGAACTCGGCCGAGGCGGCGAAGCTGCTCGACACCGTGTTGATCGACTTGCCCTTCTTCGTGATCTGGTCGAACCAGAAGTCGAGGCCGGCGTGGTCGGCGTTGCGGTCGAAGTAGGCGTTGTACAGGCGGATGATCTGATGGCGGGGGGCCCGCTCGGCCCGGAAGACGAGCATGTTGATCAGGGTGCCGGGAGTCCACGCCTTCTGGTCGATGTTGAGGACGGCGTTGGCCCGCTCGGCGTTGGTCGGCGGGCGGCCCAGGAAGTCCTGGTACTGCCGGTTGACGAAGGCGGTGGCGTCGAAGAACGGGTCGAGCTGGTCGTAGGAGAGGTTCCGCTCGGCGATCGTGATCTCGCTCCACGGGCTCCAGCCGTCGGCGCTGTTGGCCCGGACCCGGTACGTGTAGTCGACGTTCAAGACGGCGGTGGCGTCGACCACCGGGGCCGTGTCGGTCCGGTTGAAGTACTTCGTGGGGTGGCCCTGGGCGGTGCGCTCGAGCTGGTAGCCGGTGACGGGGGCGTCCTCGTCCACCGACTCGGGCGGCGAGAAGAAGATGCGGATGATGTCCTCGTAGCCGGCGGCGATGATCGCCTGCGGGTGGGAGGGGGGCGAGGCCGAGGCGGGGGCGGACCCGAGGCCGACACCGGTCAGGACGACCAGGAGACCGAGGGCCAGCAGGGCCAGGCGGCGGACGGTGGACGTGGTGGTGGTGTGCGTGCTCATGCCGGTGTGACGCGCCGGCCCGCACGGTCCGCACACTTTTCGCGGCGCACCCCCGAACTTTGAGCGCCTCACCTCGAATACCGATGTCAGGCGCTCAAGGGTCGGCTCTGGTCAGTCCTGGCGGTCCAGGGCGACGAGGGTCTGGGCGGGGGTGGTGAGACGGGCGAGGGTGCCGAGACCGGTGGTCATGGCGGCCACGACCACGCCGGCGAGGATCACGTACATCAGGGCCAGCTGGGTCCGCACCGCGTCCAGGGGATCGACCCCGGCGAGGATGAGGCCGGTCATGGCCCCGGGCAGGAAGACGATGCCGAGCGCGGCGGTCTGCTCGACCTGGGGCGAGATGGCGGTGCGCAGGGCCGAGCGGACGAAGCGCAGCGACGCCCGGCGGGGTGTCATGCCGAGGGCCAGGCCGGCCTCGATCTCGGCCCGGTTGTCGGCCACCGACTCGGCCACCCGGGCGGCGCCGACCACCGCCGCCTTCATCGAGTTGCCCACGATCATCCCGGCCACCGGCACGAGCGTCCGCCCCTCCAGCGCGAAGATCTGGAGGCCGAACATCATCGCCAGCCCGGTCGACGCCACCAGGCCCATGCCCAGGAGGGCGACGGGGAAGAGACCGGGCACCCCCGGGGCCCGGCGGGCCACGGTCACGGCCGAGAAGACGGTGATGGCCACGACCCAGGCCCACGACCAGGCCAGCGGCGTGTCCGGGTCGACGATCGGCACGAGGGCGACGCCCACCACCGCCATCTGGGCCAGCGAGCGGACCAGGGCCACGACGATGGGCCGTCCCAGGCGGAGTCGCTGCTGGGCGGTGAGGCCGACGGCGGCCAGCACGAACAGGAGCGAGACGGCGAGACCCAGCCAGCCGACGACGTCGCCTTCCGTCACGGGTCCTTCCCCCCCCACTCGTCCCGGGGTCCCGTCCACGTCACCCGGCCACCCTCCAGGACGACGAGGTGGTCGGCCAGGCGGCGCACCTGGTCGAGGTCGTGGGTGACCCAGAGGACGGGCAGGCCGTCGTCGGCCAGGCTCCGGGCCAGCCGCTCCAGGCGGTGCGTCGCGGTGGCGTCGAGGGCGGAGGTCGGCTCGTCGGCCAGCAGGACCTCGGGCCGGGTGGTGAGCGCCCGAGCCAGCACCATGCGCTGGGCCTCGCCGCCGGAGAGGGCGTCGGCCTGCCGGTCGAGCAGGGCCCGGTCGAGGCCGACCCGGTCCAAGAGCTCGGCGGCCTCGGCGTCGCTCAGCTCCGACGCCACGGCCCGCAGGTTGGTGGCCACCGTGCCCGGGAACCGCGCCGGGGCCTGGAACACCATGCCCACCCGGCGGCGGTGGGCGAGGGGATCGAGCGTGGCCAGGTCGTCGCCCCGGAACCGCACGCACCCCGCCGTCGGGATCTCGAGCCGGTTGCAGCACCGCAACAGGGTCGACTTGCCGGCGCCCGACGCCCCCACGAACACGGTGACCCCGGCATCGGGCAGCGCGATCGTCACGTCGTCGAGCACCCGGGTCCCGCCCCGCTCCAGCCCGACCCCCTCGAAGGCGAACAGGGGCACGGCCACGGCGGCAGCATCGCACGCGGTAGGAAGACGTCGATGGAGCGATTCACCACGACCGACGGCGTCGGCCTCGTCTACCGGACCTGGAACGACGAGGCGGCCGGACAGCCGGTGCTCCTGCACCACGGGTTCATCGCCAACGCCCAGCTCAACTGGGTCCTGCCCGGCATCGTCGATGCCCTGGTCGCCGCCGGTCGCCGGGTGGTGGCGCACGATGCCCGGGGCCACGGTCGCAGCGACACCCCGCACGACCGGGCTCTCTACGGCGAGGCCCGGATGGCGCAGGACGTGAGCGAGCTGGCCGATCACCTCGGCCTCGATGCCTTCGACCTCGTCGGCTACTCGATGGGCGGGGTGGCGGCGACGATCACGGCCACCCGGGAGCCCCGCGTGCGCCGTCTCGTCATCGGTGGCATCGGCTCGGCCATCGTCGAGCTGGGCGGCGTCGACACCCGGGTGATGGACCGCGACGCCCTGGCCGACGTCCTCGAGCAGGACGATCCCGGCGAGGTCACCGATCCGGGGATCGTCGCCTTCCGGGGCTTCGTCGACGCCGTCGGTGGCGACCGCCTCGCCCTGGCCGCCCACGCCCGGTCGGTCCACCGGACGCCCATCGCCCTCGATCGCATCACCGCCCCCACGCTCCTCCTCGTCGGGGCCGACGACGACCTCGCCTCCCGCCCCGAGGTGCTGGCGGCCGCCATCGCCGACTGCCGGGTCCAGATCGTCCCCGGTGACCACATGGGCGCCCTGGTCGACCCCGGGTTCACCCCGGCCCTGGTCGCGCACCTGTCCCATCCTGCAACAGACGCGGGACGCGCCGGTCGCTGACCTCCACCATGTGACCTCCACCACACCCGGATCCACGTCTCGGAGGTGCTCATGAGGGTGACGGTCACGGTCAACGGCGTCGTGCGGGGCGCGGACGTCGAACCCCGGACGCTGCTGGTCCACCTGCTGCGCGAGACGCTGGGGCTGACGGGCACCAACGTCGGGTGCGACACGACGTCGTGCGGCGCCTGCACGGTGCACCTCGACGGCCGGTCGGTGAAGTCGTGCACGGTCCTGGCCGTCCAGGCCGACGGGTGCGAGATCACCACCATCGAGGGCATGGCCATGGACGGCCAGCTCCACCCCATGCAGCGGGCCTTCATCGAGAACCACGGTCTCCAGTGCGGCTACTGCACCCCGGGCATGGTGATGGCCTCCACCGCCCTGATCACCGAGGCCCAGGCCGACGGCACGACGCTCGACGAGCAGGCCGTGCGCGAGGGGCTGGAGGGCAACCTCTGCCGCTGCACCGGCTACCAGAACATCGTGGCCTCGGTGCTGGCGTGCGCGAACGGCGAGGTCGGCGACGGCACGGGTGACGGCACCGGTGTCCAGGTGCGAGCGGGGGTGCCGGCATGACCGCCACCGAGCCCCGCCTCGACGAGACGGCCGTCATCGGCTCCCGTCGGCTCCGGCGGGAGGATCCGGCGCTCCTCACCGGGGAGGGCCGCTACACCGACGACCTCCAGATCCCCGGTGCCCTCCACATGGCCCTGGTGCGCAGCCCCTTCGCCCACGCCCGCATCACCGCCATCGACACGTCGGCGGCGGCCGCCGCCCCCGGCGTCCGGGCCGTCTACACCGCCGCCGACCTCGACGACATGTGGGCCAACCCCATGCCCTGCGCCTGGCCCGTCACCGACGACATCAAGATCCCCGCCCACTACCCGCTGGCGAAGGACAAGGTCGCCTACGTGGGCGACGCCGTCGCCGTCGTGCTGGCCGAGTCCAACGTCGCCGCCCGCGACGCGGTCGAGCTGGTCGACGTCGACTACGAGCCGCTCGACGCCGTGATCGACCTGGAGGACGCCCTGTCCGACCGGGTCGTGATCCACGAGGACCTGGGCACCAACGCCTCCTACACGTGGAACCTCGAGCTCGACGAGGACGCCGTGCAGGCCGCCTTCGACGCCGCCGCCCACACCGTCAACGGCCGGTTCGTGCAGCAGCGCCTGATCCCGATGGCGATGGAGCCCCGGGCCGTGGCCTGCGTGCCGGCCCCGTTCGGCGGCGGTGTGACCCTCTACTCGGCCACCCAGATCCCCCACATCCTCAAGGTGATGACGGCGGTGACCACGGGCATCTCCGAGGCCGACATCCGGGTCGTCGCCCCCAGCGTGGGCGGCGGCTTCGGGTCGAAGCTGAACGTCTACGCCGAGGAGCTGCTCGCCGTCGGCCTGGCGAACAAGCTCAAGATCCCGGTGCGCTGGGTCGAGGAGCGGGGCGAGAACGCCCAGGCCACGATCCACGGCCGGGGCCAGATCCAGGAGATCGACCTGGCCGCCGACGCCGACGGCAAGGTCACCGGTGTCCGGGTCCGCCTGCTCGCCGACATGGGGGCCTACCTCCAGCTGGTCACGCCGGGCATCCCCCTGCTCGGGGCCTTCCTCTACTGCGGCGTCTACGACGTGCCCGCGTACTCGTTCACCTGCACGTCGGTGTTCACCACCATGACCCCGACCGACGCCTACCGCGGTGCGGGCCGGCCCGAGGCGACCTACGCCATCGAGCGGGCCATGGACCTCCTGGCCGCGGAGGTGGGCGTGGACCCGGCGGAGATCCGGCGCCGGAACTACATCACCAAGGACCGGTTCCCCTACACCGCGGTCACCGGGCTGGAGTACGACTCGGGCGACCACGAGGGGGCGGCGGCGATCGCCCTCGACCTGGCCAAGTACGACGAGGTGCGCGCGGAGCAGGCGCGCCGCCGGGAGGCGGGCGAGACCAAGCACCTCGGCATCGGCATGTCGTCGTACTTCGAGATGTGCGGCCTGGCCCCCAGCCGGGTCCTCTCCTCGCTGAAGTACTCGGCCGGTGGCTGGGAGTCGGCGACCGTGCGGATGCTGCCGACGGGCAAGGTCGAGGTCGTCACCGGGGCCACGCCCCACGGCCAGGGCCACGAGACCAGCTGGTCGATGATCGTCGCCGAGCGGCTCGGCGTCGGCCCCGACGACGTCGAGGTCCTCCACTCCGACACCGCCATCAGCCCGCACGGCATGGACACCTACGGGTCCCGGTCGCTGCCGGTGGGCGGCGTCGCCATCGCCATGGCCTGCGACCGGGTGATCGACAAGGCCCGGCAGATCGCGGCCCACCAGCTGGAGGCGGCGGCCGACGACCTCCAGTTCTCCGGCGGCGTGTTCAGCGTCACGGGCTCGCCCGACAAGGAGATGCCCCTGGCCGCGGTGGCCTTCGAGGCCTTCACCGCCCACGACCTGCCCGACGACCTCGAACCCACGCTCGAGGCCCAGGTCACCTATGACCCGCCCAACTTCTCGTGGCCCTTCGGCACCCACGTGTGCGTGCTGGAGGTCGACGAGGAGACGGGCCGGATCGACGTCCTCGACTACGTCGCCGTCGACGACTGCGGCGTGCAGATCAACCCGATGATCGTCGAGGGCCAGGTCCACGGCGGGATCGTCCAGGGGATCGCCCAGGCGCTGTTCGAGGAGGCCGTGTTCGACGCCGACGGCAACCCCCAGGCCGCCAGCCTGGCCGAGTACCTGGTGCCGGCGGCCTCCGATCTGCCCTCGCTGCGGCTGGGTCACTCGGTCACCCCGAGCCCGACCAACTCGCTGGGGGTGAAGGGTGTGGGCGAGGCCGGCACCATCGGCGCTGCGCCGACCGTGATCAATGCCGTGGTCGACGCTCTCTCGCACCTCGGGGTCACCGAGATGCGGATGCCGGCCTCGCCCCTCCACGTGTGGGAGGCCATCCAGGCCGCCCGGGGCGGGGGTGGTTCCGACTCGGTCACAGCGGGCGTCACCGACACGGCTGGCGCCGACCGGGACACGCAGTCCGACACCCTCAGCCCGCAGACCCAGCCCGGAGGTGACTCGTGATCCCTGCACCCTTCGACTACGTCCGCGCCGGGTCCGCCGACGAGGCGCTGGCGGCCCTGGCCGAGCACGGCGACGAGGCCAAGCTCCTCGCCGGTGGCCACTCGCTCCTGCCGCTGATGAAGCTGCGGCTGGCCTCGCCCTCGGTGCTGGTCGACGTCGGGCGGCTCTCCGATCTGACCGGGGTGCGCCAGGACGGCGACGACGTCGTGATCGGCGCCCTGACCACCCACCACGACGTCGAGCGCTCGGACGTCCTGCGCCAGCAGGTGCCGCTGCTGGCCCACGTCGCCGGCCAGGTCGGCGATCCGCAGGTCCGCCACCGCGGCACCATCGGCGGCTCGATCGCCCACGCCGACCCGGCCTCGGACCTGCCCGCCGCGGTGCTGGCGCTCGGTGGGTCGTTCACGGCCGTGTCGGCCGCCCGGGGCTCCCGCTCGATCGCGGCCACGGACTTCTTCACCGGCTTCCTCGAGTCGGCGCTGGAGCCCGACGAGCTGCTCACCGAGATCCGCGTGCCGGCGGTGCCCGGCGCCGGCTGGTCGTTCCAGAAGTTCAACCGGCGGGCGCTCGACTGGGCCATCGTCGGCGTCGCCGCCGTGGCCCGCAATGGGTCGAGCGGTGTGGGCTTGGTGAACATGGGTCCGACGCCGCTCCTCGCCGCCGGCGTGGTCGAGGCCTGGTCGGGCGGAGCCTCGCCGGCGGAGGCGGCCGAGCGGGTCGCCGAGGGCGCCGACCCCGGTGCCGACATGAACGCCACCGTCGAGTACCGCACCCACCTGGCCACGGTCCTCACCCGCCGCGCCCTCGAGGAGGCCGGTGGCTGACACCCTGTCCGTTCCCGGCACGGTTTCGTACGGCTGTGGTGCGAGACCGTGCCGGGAACGAGCGTCATGAGCGATCTCGGCCCGGAGTCCGTCCGCTCGGCCCTGGCCGAGCACGGGTACCTGGCCGACGAGGGGCTGGCGACGGTCGTCTTCCTCGCCCTGCACATGCAACGTCCCCTCCTGCTGGAGGGCGACGCCGGCGTGGGCAAGACCGAGGTGGCCAAGGTGCTGGCCCGCTGGACCGGCGGGTCGCTCCTGCGCCTGCAGTGCTTCGAGGGCATCGACGCGGCGCAGGCCCTCTACGAATGGGACCACGCCCGCCAGCTCCTCCACCTGCGGACGGCGGAGGCGGCGTTCAATAGCTATGCTATGCATAGCGGCGCTATGGATCGACGCGATATCGAACGGGAGCTGTACGACGAGCGGTTCCTCGTCCGCCGGCCGGTGCTGGCCGCCCTCGCGGGTGGGGATCCGCCGCCGGTGCTGCTGATCGACGAGGTCGACCGGGCCGACGACGAGTTCGAGGCGCTCCTGCTGGAGGTCCTGTCGGACTGGTCGGTCACGGTGCCCGAGCTCGGCACCATCACGGCGACGACCCCGCCCGTCGTCGTCATCACGTCGAACCGGACCCGCGACGTGCACGACGCCCTCAAGCGGCGTTGCCTCTACCACTGGGTCGAGCACCCCGACTTCGACCGCGAGGTGGCGGTGATCCGGCTGCGGGTGCCCGAGGCCGACGAGGTCCTCGCCCGGGAGGTGGCGGCGGCCACCGCCCAGCTGCGCGACCTCGGCCTGTACAAGCCCCCGGGCGTGGCCGAGTCGATCGACTGGACCACCGCGCTCGCCGCTCTCGGCCGGCGCACCCTCGACGCCGCCTCGGTCGACGCCACCCTCGGCACCGTCCTCAAGTACCGCGAGGACGCCGAGCGCACGAGGTCCTTCGGCATCGACGCCCTGGTCGATGCGCTCCGCTCCCGGACGGCCGCCCATGGCTGAGCTGGTGGTGGCGCTGGCCCGGGTCCTCCGGGCTCATGGCGTCGCCGTCGCCCTGCGGTCGGAGGTCATGGCGGCGGAGGCGATCGCCGCCGCGGGGGCGGCGCGGCGAGCCGATCTGTACTGGGCCGGGCGCAGCACGCTGATCCATCGGCCCGAGGACGTCGCCGCCTACGACGCTGCCTTCGCCCTGGTGCTGGAGGACCGGGTGACCTGGTCGGCCCCGTCGCTCCCGATCCCCGACACGCTGCTCGTCGAGGCCCCCGCCGACGAGGCCGACGGCAGCGCCACCGACGAGACCGAGCCCGACGACGACACCCGGGTCCTGCGCCACAGCGCCGTCGAGCAGCTCCGCCACGCCGACCTGGCCACCTGCACGGCGGCCGAGCGGGAGCAGCTCCACCGGGCCATCTCGGCCCTGCGGGTCGGGGTCGCCACCCGGCGATCGCGACGGCGGCGCCGGGCGACCCGGGGCGACGAGCTCGACCTCCGCCGAACGGTCCACGCCGCGCTGGCCACCGGCGGCGAGCCCCTGCGCCTCCACCACCGGGCGCCGTCCGCGCGGCCCCGCCGGCTCGTCCTCCTCCTCGACGTCAGCGGCTCGATGGAGCCCTACGCCCGTGGGCTGGTCCGCTTCGCCCACGCTGCCGTGGCGTCCCGGGGGGCCGGGCGGGTCGAGGCGTTCACGCTCGGCACCCGGCTGACCCGCATCACCCGGGCCCTGGCGACCCGGGACCCCGACGAGGCGCTGGCCCGCACCACCACCGACGTGGAGGACTGGTCCGGCGGGACCCGGCTGGGCGACGCCCTGGCCCGGTTCGTCGACCGCTGGGGCGCCCGGGGGATGGCGCGCGGTGCGGTCGTCGTCGTCCTGTCCGACGGCTGGGACCGGGGCGACCCGGCGGTGGTCGACGAGGCCATGGCCCGGCTGCACCGGGTCGCCCACCGCGTCGTGGGGGTCAACCCGCTCAGCGCCGTGCCCGGCTACGCGCC
>DASVEC010000524.1:0-4453 GCA_036380755.1 Iamia sp.
CTCCGGGTCGTGCACCAGGCCGATGTCGCGGTGGACCGCGCGCAGCTCCTCGTCGGTGACGAGACCCGACCGGTCGTCGAAGAGGCGGAGCTGGACCAGCGTCATGTCCGGGCGGATGAGGAGCGGGAAGGTCCGGGACACGACCTCGACGTACAGCGGGCCCGTGTACCCCCGGCGGATCTGGTCGAACGAGTCGGACCGGTCGGTCAGGGCCCGGCACAGGGTGTCGACGCGCCCGGCCGAGCTCTTGGGGTTGACGAAGCCGGCGAGGTCGGCGGGGAGGTCGAGCGACTCCCGGAGCGGGATCAGGTAGGGCCGTCTCGGCTCCAGGACCAGGCCGTCCCTCAGCGACAGCTCCTCGATGGCGTACTGGTCGATCGCCGACTGCACCGTCGAGGAGTGGGCGAGGAAGCTGGCCCGCAGCCGGTAGGCGACGTCGCCGAAGCGCAGGTCGAGGCTGGCCGGCTGGACGTTCCCCTTGGGCGGGGGGACGTCGGCGCGGATGACATCGGTCGCGATGGCCTGACGGAGGGCCTGGACGGGGAGGACCCGACCTTCGACCACTCTGACCGGGGGAGATTGCTCGATGTCGGGCACCAAGCGGAGCATGGTACGTCCCCACGACGGGACGCCGTACCCTCCGGGGCTGATGGCCGGCGACGACGACGTGGTGCGCCAGGGCGTGCTGCGGTTCTCCTACGGGATCATGGGGTCGGGGAAGTCGACCGTCGCCCTCCAGGTCCACCACAACCTCATCCGCCGGGGGCTGCGGGGCGTGCTGTGCACGCTGTTCGACCGGGAGGGCACCTCGGTGTCCAGCCGGCTCGGCGTGTCCCACCCGGCGGTCGAGGTCAGGCCGGATCTCGACCTCTTGACCTTCGCCCGGGCCGAGGCCGCCGCGGGCGACGGGCACCTCGACTTCCTCGTGTGCGACGAGGTCCAGTTCTACACCGAGGACCAGATCGACCAGCTGGCCGCGGTCGTGGACGACATGGGGGTCGACGTCTTCGCCTACGGGCTGCTGACCGACTTCCGCGGGCGCCTGTTCGACGGCACCCGCCGGTTGATGGAGGTGGCCGACGAGCGGGTGCCGCTCAGCGTCGAGACCCGCTGCTGGTGCGGGCGGCGGGCGACCCACAACGCCCGTCTCGTCAACGGGGAGATGACCCGGGAGGGCGAGACGGTGGTGATCGCCGACACCGAGGCCACCGGCAGCGCCGAGACCCCGCTCTTCGGCGACGTGGTCACCTACGAGCTGCTCTGCCGTCGCCACTACGTCGCCGGCATCGTCAAGTAGGCCGTCCGGCACCGGGCTACGTTCCCGGCCATGAGCGACGACGGTCCTGCCCGCCTCCCGGACACGGGGACGCCGGTCGACGAGCTGCTGGAGCGGATCGACACGGCCCGCGCCGGCGACCTCGACTGGAAGGGCGGCCGGGCCTTCAGCCTCGTCTACAACTCGGGCGACGAGGCCCACGAGGCCGTCCTCCACGCCGTGGCCGACCGCTACCTGCACGAGAACGCCCTCAACCCGTTCCGCTACCCGAGCCTGCTGCAGATGGAGCTCGACCTGGTGGCCATGGGTGCCGGCCTGTTCGGCGGCGTCCCCGACGCCGGCGCCGTCACCGCCGGCGGGAGCATGAGCATCTTCTGCGCCGTGCAGGTCGCCCGCGGCCACGCCCGGGCCGAGATGGGCATCGCCGAGCCCCAGATCCTTGCCCCGGTGACCGCCCACCCGGCCTTCGCCAAGGCCTGCGACCTGCTCGACATCGAGCTGGTCCTCGTGCCCGTCGAGGCCGACGGGCGGGTCGCGCCGGAGCGCATGGCCGAGGCCGTCACCGAGCGCACGGCGATGCTCGTCGCGTCCGCCGCCTGCTACCCCTTCGGCACCATCGACCCCGTCGCCGACGTCGCCGCCCTGGCCGCCGAGCGGGGGCTGCTCTGCCACGTCGACGCCTGCCTGGGCGGCTTCCTCCTCCCGTTCTGGGAGGAGCTGGGCCAGCCCGTCCCGCCGTGGGATCTGAGCGTGCCCGGCGTGACGTCGCTCAGCGCCGACATCCACAAGTACGGCTACGCCTTCAAGGGCGCCTCGCTGGTGCTCTACCGGAGCCGGGACCTCCTCCGGCACCAGCACTTCTGGTACGACGACTGGCCCGGCGGGCTCTACGCCAGCTCGACCCCGGCCGGCACCCGCCCGGCACCGCCGATCGCCGGGGCCTGGGCCGCCCTGATGCACCTCGGGCGGGAGGGCTTCCTCCGGCTGACCGGCCAGGTGCTCGATGCCCACCAGGCGTTCCGGGCCGGGATCGCCGGCTCCGATGGCGCAGTCGTGGCCCCCGAGCCCGACATCTCGGTGTTCCAGGTGACGACACCCGGTCGCTCGCACGACGCCGTCGGTGACCAGATGGACGCCCGGGGCTGGAACCTCGATCGCCAGCAGGGCGGGCTCCACGTGATGCTGTCGCCGTACCACGCCCAGGTCGCCGATCGGTTCGTCGCCGATCTGCGGGCGTCGTTGGCCGACGTGCCCGTGACCGAGGACGCGCCGACGGCCTCCACCGTCTCGACCTACGGCGGCATCGCCGAGGCGTAGGTCGTGCCCCTCGACGGCGCGACGGTCGGTGCCGTGCTGTGCGGCGGGGCCAGCCGGCGCATGGGCCGGGACAAGGCACTGGTCGAGGTGGACGGCGTGGCCCTGGCCCGCCGGGTCGCCGATGCGCTGCGCGCCGGCGGGTGCTCGCGGGTGCTGGCGATCGGCGGCGACGCCGGCGCCCTGGCTGCCCTCGGCCTCGAGCCGGTGCCCGACCGCTGGCCGGGCGAGGGGCCGTTGGGCGGGCTGGCCACGGCCCTCGCCGCCGTGGCCGACGGTGACGTGCTCGTCCTCGCTCCGTGCGACCTCCTCCATCCGGCGGCGGACGTGGTCGCCGACCTCGTCGCCGGGCTGGCCGGCGTCGATGCCGTCGCCGTGCGGGTCGGGGAGCGGGTGCAGTGGCTGCCCAGCGCCTGGCGGGCCTCGGCGCCGCTGGCCGACCGGCTGGCCGAGCTGGTCGACGCCGGTGCCCGCCGGCTCGACGCCGTGGGCGTCGTCGTCACCGCCACGACGGTCGCGCTCGACCCCGCCGCGGTGGCGGACGCCGACACCCCGGCCGACCTCCCCTGACACCCGCGAGGTTTGTGCGCGATCGGCCCTCGGAGGGCACATCGCGCCCAAAGCTCGGGGCCGGCTCCCGTTCTCACCCGATGCGCTGCGTGCGCCCGGCGGGCGGCTGGTGACGGAGGGTGCTGGCCGGGACCGGCGGCACCGGTAGGGTGGACCCCGACGGAAGGAGCGCACGCATGGACGTGCCCGAGGTGGACATCGAGGCCTTCGCCGCCCTGCACACGACCGGCGTCACCGTGATCGACGTGCGCGAACCCCACGAGTACGAGGAGGCCCACGTCCCCCGGGCCACCCTGATCCCCCTCGGCGAGGTGCCCGACCGGGTCGCCGAGGTGCCCGACGGCGAGACCGTCTACCTGGTCTGCGCCGTGGGCGGTCGCAGCGGCCGGGCCACCGAGCTCCTCCTCGGCCAGGGCAAGGACGTCGTCAACGTCGCCGGCGGCACCAAGGCCTGGATCGCCGCCGGGCACCCCACCGTCGACGGCGCCGAGCCGGAGTAGGTCTGCCTGTGGGTCGAGGAGGGGGCAAGAGCGGCGGAGCGAGGACGGCGCCGGACGTCGAGGCGACGTGGGTCGACACCGACGAGGCCCTGGCCGCGCTGATCGAGGAGCTCACGGGTCTCGACCGCTACGCCCTCGACACCGAGTTCCACCGGGAGAAGACCTACTGGCCCAAGGTGGCGCTGCTCCAGGTCGCCTGGGCCGACCCGGCCGCCGCCGACGGCGGGGTCAAGATCGCCCTGGTCGACCCGCTGGCGGTCGACCTCACGCCGTTCGCGGCGCTGTTCGCCGGTCCCGGCCTGGCCGTCATGCACGCCGCCAGCCAGGACATCGAGGTGTTCGAGCACAGCATCGGGGCGGTGCCGTCGGCCCTCTTCGACACCCAGATCGCGGCCGGCTTCCTCGGCTACGGCACCCCGTCGCTCACCGCCCTGGCCGAGGGCGAGCTGGGGATCCGCCTGCCCAAGGGCGACCGCCTGACCGACTGGCTGCGGCGCCCGCTCGACGACCGCCAGAAGACCTACGCCGCCGCCGACGTCGCCCACCTGCACGAGCTGCACGACCGGTTGTCCGCCGAGCTGGAGTCGATGGGCCGCACCGACTGGGTCGCCTTCGAGAACGAGGCCCAGCGCAACTGGCGTCCGCTGCGCCACCCCGAGCAGTCGTACCAGCGCATCAAGGAGGCCCGGCAGCTGCGGGGCAAGGCCCTGGGCGTCGTCCGGTCGGTGGCGGCCTGGCGGGAGCGACGGGCCGCCGAGCTCGACATCCCCGTCCGCCACGTCATGGCCGACCT
>DASVEC010000525.1:0-3865 GCA_036380755.1 Iamia sp.
AGGAACGCGACGCCCGCACCGACCGGCGCCACGCCCGCGACCCGAGGCCATGGCCTCCGGGTCCTGGTCGCGGCCGCCGTCGTGGTGGGGTTCGCCTGGTTCGCCGCCGCCCCCGCCCTGGCCGGGCTGGGCGAGCCCGTCGACCCCCGGGACACCACCGAGCCCGAGGAGACCAGCACCACCTCGACCACGACCACCACCGAGGCCGACACCCCCGGCACCACCGAGGCCGACGGGCCCACCACCACGGTCGCCCCGCGCGATGGCACCGACGAGGATGCGGCCACCACGGTCGACGAGGACGACGGAACCTCGATCGCCGCCCTGGGCGCGGTCGGCGTCGTCGGGTTCATCCTCGGGCTGCTCCTGGCGGCCATCCCCCTCGGGGCCGCCCTGTCCCGCCGGAAGAAGGCGCCGTCCCCCCTCGCCCCGCCCGCCCCGGCGGCCACGCCGGCTCCGATCCCTGCGCCTGCGCCCGGCGGGCCCGCCATCGGCCCGGCCCCGTCCCGTGACTCCGACCAGGTCCGCCAGCAGCGGGTCGTCCTGGTCGAGGCGCTCATCGCCCTCCGCGACAAGCTGCCCAGCGCCGCGCTCGGCGACGAGGCAGCCCAGGCCCTCGCCGCCGCCGGCATCCACGAGGTCCGGCCCGAGGGCGTGGCCTTCGACCCCGCCCACCACCGGGCCGTCCACCAGGTGCCCACCGACGATCCCGCCCGTCACGGCACGATCGCCTCGGTCGAGCGCCCCGGCTACAGCGACGGCACCAGCCTGATCCGCCCGCCCGAGGTCGTCGTGGCCGTCCACGGAGGCTCGTCATGAGCCCCCGGTGTCGTCTACAGACCGGCGGCCTCGGCCGACTCGAGCAGCTCGGCCACGGCCCGTCGAGCCCGGGCGATGCGGGTCTTGACCGTCTCGACCCGGATGCCCTGGGCCTCGGCGATCTCCTGGTAGCTGAGGTCGGCGTACTCCCGCAGGACCAGCGCCTGGCGGAAGTCCGGCGGCAGCTTGGCCAGGGCCCAGCGCACCGCGCTCACCGCGGCCACCGACTCCTCCAGGTCGGACCGGAAGGGCCCATCGGGCTCGGGCACGTCGGCCATGGGGTCGGCCCGGCGCTTGGCCACCACGGCCAGCGCCGCCCGCGACCCGATCTGGCACAGCCAGGTCGAGAAGCTGGCCCGGCCCTCGAAGCGGGGCAGGGCGCGCCAGGCGTCGAGCAGGGCGTTCTGGGCCGCGTCGTGGGCGGAGTGCTCGTCGCCGGTGATCCGGACGCACACCGAGAAGAGACGGCGACGGCTGCGCTCGACGAGCTCGGCGAAGGCCCGCTCGTCACCGGCTTGGGCCCAGGCCACCAGATCGGGCTCGGGCGCCACTCGGTGGCTGCGGGCTTGCGTCTTGGTCATGGCGACACACCTCTGTCCCCACCTCGGCGCCTGCCGTATCCCCCTGGCGCACCGGGGCGCACAGTACCGCTCTGCGTGGGCGCTGTCAGCACGGACGGGAAGATCTACCCCCTCCTCACGAAAGGTTCACCCCGATGAGTGGGCTCGACGGCCTCCGGCTCGACGCTGACGGCTACCTGGACATGGACCAGTTCCCCGACGACGGCACCGACCTCGCCGGGCCCGAGCTGGACCAGCTGCGCGAGACGCTCCACGCCGACCCGGTCGAGGAGCCCACGCCCGAGCAGTGGGACGCCATGTTCGACGACGTGGTCACCGTCGACGGGACCGGCCCCTTCGCCCTCGACGACGTCGACGGCCTGACCACCGACGACGGCTTCGATGCCGGCGGCGACGGCCTCCCCGACGTCGACGACGGCCTGCCCGACGACCTGCCCGTGGACGACGCCGACGATCTCGACCTCGACCCCACCGACTACGACGGCGGGCTCGACCTGACCCCCGACGACGTCGTCGACGACGCCTACACGCCCGAGGCCCTCGACGACGCTCCCGCCGAGGTCGCCAACAACGACTTCGAGGACCTCCTGTGAGACTCGGGTCGTGAGCGGGGACGCAACCCGCGCCCTCGTCGCCGTCATCGACGAGGCCTTGGGCCGCCTCCCCGTCAGCCCGACGCGGGAGGCGGTGCTGGAGGTGCGCGCCCGCCTGCTCTCGCCGCTGCGCGTGGCGGTGGCCGGCAGCGTCAGCTCGGGCAAGTCCACCCTGGTCAACGCCCTCCTCGGTCAGCGCATCGCCCCCGTCGACGCCGGCGAGTGCACCCGGCTCGTCACCTGGTTCCGCTACGACCACCATCAGCGCATCGAGGTCCAGCGGCGCGACGGCGGCGTCACCACCGTGCCCTTCGCCGCCGGCACCCGCATCCCCGACGACCTCGGCGTCCCGGTCGACGACGTCGCCCGCCTGATCGTCCACCTCTCCAACGAGCGGCTGCGCGACCTCACCATCATCGACACCCCCGGGCTGAACACGGTCACCGACGAGAACCAGCGGGCCACCGCCGACGCCCTCGGCCTCGGGGACGCCACCCGGGAGGCCGGCGATTCGCGCGTGGCCATGAGCGACGCCGATGCCCTGCTCTTCCTCACCCCGCACGTCCGCGAGAGCGACGTCGAGGTGCTCGAGCAGTTCCGGGCCCTGTTCGCCGCCTCCGGCCTCAGCGCGGCCAACGCCGTCGGCATCTTGAGCAAGGTCGACCGGCTGGCCCCCGACGGCGACCCGTGGCCGGTGGCCCGGCGCCTGTCCGACGCGGCCAAGGACCGGTTGGCCAACGTGGTCTCCGACGTGGTGCCGGTGATGGGCCTCATGGCCGAGACGTCCTCGACCGACGCCTTCACCGAGGCCGACGCCTACGCCCTGGCCGCCCTGGCGAAGCTGGACGAGATCGATCTCGAGGACGCTCTCCTCAGCCCCCAGGACCTCCTCGACGCCGAGGTCGCCGACGTGTCGCGGGACCAGCTCCGGCGGCTCCTCACCATGCTCGACCTCCACGGCATCGCCGTCGGCGTCGAGCTGGTGCAGGGCGGGGCCCGCGGCGCCGGCGAGCTGCTCCGGGGCTTCCGTCAGCGCAGCGGGCTCGAGCCGCTCGCCGACGTGGTCGAGCACGACTTCGCCCGTCGGGCCAGCGCCCTCAAGGCCCGTGGCGGGCTGGCCGATCTCCGTCGCATCCTGGCCCAGGCCCAGGGCGAGGGGGCCGCAGTGGCCATCGCCATGGCCGGCCCGCTCGAGCGGGTGGAGCTCGACCCCGAGCTCCACGACCTGCGCATCCTCGACGCCCTGCGGGCCGTGGAGGAGGGCGCCGCCCGCGTGCCCGACGACCTGCGCGAGGCGCTCAAGATGCTGGCGCTGGAGGAGAACCCGGCCCGCCAGCTGGGGTTGGACGAGAGCGCCGACCCCGGCGAGATCGCCGCCGCCGCATCGCGGGCCGTCGCCGCCTGGGCCCGCTACAGCAACGACTCCCGGCGCACGCCCGACGAGCGGCGTCTCGGCGAGGACGTCCGCGAGTGGTACGAGCTGGTGTGGGACAGCACCGGTGTGCGCCCGCCCCGGGCGGCGCCCGCTCCGGCCGCGGCACCGTCCGGCTACGACCCGACGGTGTACGCCCCGCAGCCGGGTTACGACCCCAACGCCTACGCCCAGCAGGGGTATGCCCAGAGTCCGGCGACGCAGCCTCCGGCGGTGGACCCGGCCTACGCCCCGCAGGGCTATGACGCCGCGGCCTACGCCCAGCAGCAGGCGGCGGCGCAGCAGGGCTACGACCCGACCGTCTACGCCCAGCAGGGGTACGCGACGCAGCCTCCGGCGGTGGATCCGGCCTACGCCCCGCAGGGCTATGACGCGGCTGCCTACGCCGCCCAGCAGCAGGCGGCGGCCCAGCAGGGGTACGACCCGAATGCCTACGGGCA
>DASVEC010000526.1:0-4227 GCA_036380755.1 Iamia sp.
AGCATGAAGGCCGAGCCGAACATCGTGTACAGGAAGAACTTCATCGCCGCGTAGCGCCGCTCGGCGTAGCCCCACCCGCTGATGAGGAAGTACATCGGCACCAGCACGATCTCGAACATCACGAAGAAGACGAAGAGGTCGAGGGCGAGGAAGACGCCGAGGCAGCCGGCCTCGAGGAGGAGCAGCCAGGCGAGGAACGGCTTCTCGTCGTGGTGGGCCGGCGCCCCGATGATGGCGATGGGGAACAGGACGCCCGTCATCACCAGCAGGAACAGCGAGATCCCGTCGACCCCGAGGTGCCAGGAGATGCCGAGGTCGCGGATCCAGCTGGCCTTCTCAACCATCTGGAAGCCGCCGTCGGCGGTCTCGAAGGTGACGAGGATGGCGACGGTCAGGGCGCCGGTGACGACCGAGAAGAACAGGGCCAGGGCCCGGGTCAGCTCGGGCCGGCGCTTCGAGACCAGGGCCACGACGAGGGCGCCGACCGCCGGCAGCACCACGGTGGTGGTGAGGAGCGGGAAGTCGCTCGAGGACGAGTGCGCGCCCTCGGTGGCAGCGAGCACGAGGGCGTTCACAGGACCGCTCCCCGGAGGACCATGACGAAGACGACGAGGATGGCCCCGGCGGTGAGGAAGCCGGCGTAGGCCCGGACGAAGCCGGTCTGGGTCCGGCGCAGGCCGCTGCCCCCGCCCCGCACCAACGTGGCCACGCCGTTGACGGCGCCGTCGACGATGGTGCGGTCGAACCAGGCGACCGCGTCGAAGGCCTTGCGCCCGGGGCCGCCCATGAAGGCGGCGATGGTCGAGTCGTAGTACCAGCCCCGCAGGAGCACCATCGGCGAGGCGGGCTGGTCCTCGTAGCGGCGGCGGAGGAAGAGGGCGGCGGCGATGCCGATGCCGACCAACCCGGCCAGCACGGCCCCGCCGCCCAGGAACCACTTGGTCTCGGTGCCCGAGGTCAGGTGGTGCTCGCCGACCTCGACGACGGGGAGGAGCCACTCCTCGAGTCGCTTGGTCGAGCTGGAGAACGGGAGCTGGATGGCGCCGCCGACGAAGGCCAGCACGGCCAGCACCACGAGGGGCAGCGTCATCGTCCACGGCGACTCGTGGGGGTGGATCTCCTCCTGGGGCCCGATGCCGTGAGGCGTGTGGTCGCCCTCGTACACGCCGGCCTCCTCGCGCTCGGCGGCCAGCTCGGGCACGGCGTCGGCGAGCGGGCGGTCCCAGCGGGGCGGGCCGAAGAAGGTCAGGAACACCTGGCGGCTCATGTAGTAGGCGGTGAGCAGGGCGGTGATCAGGCCGAGGGCCCAGAGCGCCGGGTGCTTCTCGTAGGCGAAGAGCAGGATCTCGTCCTTCGACCAGAAGCCGGAGAAGGGCGGCACGCCGGCGATGGCCAGCCAGCCGACCAGGTAGGTGATGGCCGTGATCGGGAGGAGCTTGCGGAGCGCACCCATGCGCCGCATGTCCTGCTCGTCGCCGAGGCCGTGGATGACCGAGCCCGAACCGAGGAACATCAGGGCCTTGAAGAAGGCGTGGGTGACCATGTGGAAGATGGCGGCCACGTAGGCGCCCGACCCGATGGCCAGGAACATGTAGCCCAGCTGCGAGATGGTCGAGTAGGCCAGCACCTTCTTGATGTCGTTCTGGCCCACGGCGATGGTGGCGGCCACCAGGGCGGTGAGCACGCCGACGACGGCGATCACGGTGGTGACCCACTCGTCGGCGGCCGCGATCACCGGGCTCATCCGGGTCAGCAGGTAGACACCGGAGGTCACCATGGTGGCGGCGTGGATGAGGGCCGAGACCGGGGTCGGGCCGGCCATGGCGTCGGGCAGCCACACGAACAGGGGGAACTGGGCCGACTTGCCGGCCGCCCCCACGAGCAGCAGGAGGGTGATGGCGGTGGCCGTGGTCGCGGCCAGCCCGCCGGCGCCCTCGATGATGTCGGTGTAGGTGATGGACCCCAGCGCGGTGAACGTGAGGAACATGGCGACCATGTAGCCCCAGTCGCCGATGCGGTTCGTGACGAAGGCCTTCTTGCCGGCCGAGGCGTTGGCGTCGGACTCGTGCCAGAAGCTGATGAGGAAGTACGAGCAGGCGCCGACGCCCTCCCAGCCGAGGAAGGTCAGAAGGAGGTTGTCGCCCAGGACCAGCATCAGCATCGAGAAGACGAACAGGTTCAGGTACACGAAGAACTTGCTGAACCGGGGATCGCCGTGCATGTAGCCGATGGCGTACAGGTGGATGAGGAAGGCGATGCCCGTGATGAACAGGCACATCGTCATCGAGAGGGGGTCGGCCAGGAAGCCCACGTCGACCGAGAAGCCGCCGGCGGGCACCCACTCGAAGAGCACCTGGGAGAAGGCGCGGGAGGGCTCGGGCTCGTCGAGCAGGCCGGCGAACACGACGACGCTGGCGGCGAACGACCCACCGACCGCGGCGGTCGCCAGCCAGCCGGCGAGCGGCTCGCCCAGCCGCTTGCCCAGGGCGAGGAGCACCAGGAAGCCGGCCAGGGGCAGCGCAGGGATGAGCCAGGTCAGATCGAGCATGCGGCGTCAGCCCCTGAGCAGCGAGGCGTCGTCGGCGGTGGCCAGGGGCCGGCGCCGGAGGATGGAGACGATGATCCCGAGGCCGATGACGACCTCGGCGGCCGCCACGACCAGGACGAAGAACACGATCACCTGGCCGCCCACGTCGTCGAGGTCGCGGGCGAAGGTCACGAAGGTGAGGTTGACGGCGTTGAGCATCAGCTCGACGCACATGAACATCACCAGCGGGTTGCGCCGGACCATCACGCCGACGGCGCCGACCGCGAACAGCACGGCGCCGAGCGAGAGGTACCAGCCGGGCGAGACGGCCGCGGCGAGCATCACGACGCCACCTCCTCGTCCTCGACTACCGGGTCGCCGGGCAGGGAGGCCACGGGCTCGTCGTCGTCGATCTGGACGCCCTTGGCCGTGCGGGCCAGGACGACTCCGCCGACCACGGCGATCACCAGCAGCAGCGAGGTGATCTCGAAGGCGAAGAGGTGGTCGGTGAACAGCAGCCGGCCGATCTGGGCGATGTCGTTGCCGTCCCGGACCCACGTGGCCCCGGCCTCGGGCGCACCGGTGATGGTGCTGGTGACCACGACGGCCACCAGGCCGGCGGCCATGAGGACACCGAGCACGATGGCGATCGGGCGCTGGCCGACGAGGGGGTCGGTGTCGAGATCCTCGGACTGGTCGACGCCCAGCAGCATGATCACGAACAGGAAGAGCACGACGATGGCGCCGGCGTAGACGATCACCTGCACCGCGGCCAGGAAGTTGGCCTCCTGGGCCACGAACAGCACGGCGATGCCGAACAGCGTGGCCACCAGCGACAGGGCGGCGTGGACGGGGTTGCCGTTGAGCACCACGCCCATGGCGCCGCCGAGGACGATGGCGCCGGCGACGCCGAAGACGGTGGGCTCGACGCCGATGAAGGCGATGCCCAGGCTGATCACCAGCACGGCCACGGCCGACGCCAGGACGGTGACGGGGTTGACCCCGGTGCGTCCCATCAGTGGTGCCCGTCGGGTTCGGGGCTCTGGCTGTGAGCCGTCTCCGCCGGGATGGCCGCACCAGTCTGGCCCTCCTCGGGCGCCCGGACGCCGAAGCCGAGCTCGCCGGACCAGGCGACCTTGCCCTCGTAGCGGGCGTCGCCGTTGGGCGAGGTGGCGCGCATCCACGCCGAGGTCAGCGGGGCGACGACGTCGATGTCGGTCCAGTCCTCCCACGGCAGCTGCTGGGGCAGGCCGTCATCGTCGACCAGCAGCTCGGCCTTGGTGTAGATGCCGTCGGACCGGTTGGTGAAGGAGAACTCGAACAGCTTCGACTCGGTGATGGCCTCGGTCGGGCACGCCTCCACGCACAGGTCGCAGTGGATGCACCGGAGGTAGTTGATCTCGTAGACGTAGCCGTAGCGCTCTCCGGGGCTGACGGGTTCGTCGGGCGGGTTGTCGGCCCCGCGCACGTAGATGCAGCGGGCCGGGCACACGCCGGCGCACAGCTCGCACCCGATGCACTTCTCCATCCCGTCCTCGTAGCGGTTGAGGACGTGGCGACCGTGCAGGCGGGCCGGCTTGTCGCGCTTGCCGCCCTCGTCCTTGACGTACTCGCGGGTGGTGCGCTGCTTCTTCCCCATCTGCCGCAGGGTGACGAGGAAGCCTCCGAGGTAGCCCATCAGATGCCCACCTCTCCTTCGA